>NZ_JBOZRT010000161.1:0-2097 GCF_050789165.1 Azospirillum sp. | reverse complement strand
TCGCCGCCGCCATCCGCGCCGCCATGCCGGAGGCCGAGCCGCGCGTGCGCACGCAGCCGCTCGCCCTCGACGACGAGACGGTCGCCGAACGCGTCGCTGCCATCGCCGGCCATCTCGGCCGCGCCGTCCACCACATCACGGTGCAGCGTGTCGGCGAGGCGTGGTCGGTCGCCTACGACCTCGAAGCCGACGGGGCGCTGCCGCTGGCCGGGGCGCACGCCCTGGCGTCGGAGCTGGAGGCGGCGATCCGCGCCGAGTTGGGCGACGCCGTCGAGGTGGAGACCCACATCGAGCCGCGCTGCGGCCATCCGGTGCACAGCCGCGACGCCGCCCCGGCGACGCTCGCGGCGATCCGCGCCCAGCTGACCGAGGCCGCGGCGGCGAACCCCGGCCTGCACGACGTCCACGCCCTGCGGGTGCGCGAGGCGGACGGGCGGCTTTATGTCGTCTTCCATTGCCACGCCGACGCCGACATGCCGGTGGCCGACGCGCACGAGGCGATCGACCGGGTGGAGCGGCGGGTCCGCTCGTCCTGGCCGGCGATCCTGCGCATCGTCGGCCACGCCGAGCCGGCCCATTGAAGAAGGACGATCCGTTGACCCAGTGCCCCTGCGGCTCCGGCCGCGCGTTCGACGACTGCTGCGGCCCGATCATCGCGGGCGCCCCGGCGCCGACGGCCGAGGCGCTCATGCGCTCGCGCTACACCGCCTACGTGCGCGGCGACCTCGACCACGTCGAGAACACCCACGCTCGCGAGATCCGCGACGACTTCAACCGCGCCGAGGCGGAGCGGATGGCCGGCGAGGCCGACTGGCAGGGGCTGGACGTGCTGACCGCCGAGGAGGCCGAGGACGGCACCGCCACGGTGGAGTTCCGCATCCGCTTCCGCCGCGACGGCCAGGATCTCGCCCACCACGAGCGGGCCAGTTTCCGCCGCGATGACGGACGGTGGCTGTACGCGCACGGCGAGGTGAACCCGAAATCGCCGCCGCGCCACGTGGTCAAGATCGGCCGCAACGACCCGTGCCCCTGCGGGTCCGGCAAGAAGCACAAGAAGTGCTGCGGCGCCTGAGCCGCGGGAGGGAGAAGCGCCCATGGAACAGCGGTTCGCCTGCACGGCGTGCGGGGCCTGTTGCCACGGCTGGCTGCCGCTGACGCTGGACGACGCGGTGGCGCACGCCGGGCGCTTTCCGCTGGCGATGGTGTGGACGCCGCTGCGCCAGGGCGCCCGGGCGTTCGCGCACACCGCGCGCCTGGGCACCACGGTGCGGCTGCGCGACCGCAAGACGCTGGCCGTGGTCATCGCGCCGACCGCCTACATCCCGCCGTCGTTCCCCTGTCCCGAGCTGGCCGCGGACGGCCGCTGCGCCATCCACGAGGGCAAGCCGTCGCGCTGCCGCGCCATGCCGTTCTACCCCTACCGCGAGGAGGCCGACCAGGCGGACATGCTGGTCCCACGCAAGGGCTGGGCGTGCGACACGTCGGCGCCGGCGCCGGTGGTCTACCGCGACCGCCGCATCGTCGAGCCGGCCGACTTCGACCGAGAGCACGAGCAGCTCCAGCGTCAGGCCCCCGTCCTGCGCGTCTACGCCGAGTACGCGCTGAAATACACGCCGTGGATCCTCGACAGCCTGGCGAAGGCGGCGGCGCGACCGGCGGCCGGCGGGGTGGTGACCAGCCTCAGTTCCTTCCTGACCGCGGCGCGGCGCCCGGACGCGGCCGCCCTGGCGGCCCAGCAGGAGCCGGTGCTGGCCGCCTTCGCCGCGCGCACGTCCGGGGATCCGGCGCTGGCCGACTACCACCGCAACTACGTGGCCTGGGGCAAGGAGATGGCCAGCATGGCCCGCCGCGCCGCCGCGCCGTAAGCTGTGGCCTCCAGCAGGCACTCAGTGTCCGCCCTCTCCGGCCAGACGGTGGCAGGCCTCGCAACTGGCCTTGGAGCCGACCTCCTTGCGGAGCGGGATGTCGGCGCGGACGTCGTTCTCGTTCAGTGCCGCTCTTGTCGCTGTGCCGATAGGATCCGGCCATCCAGCGGGGCTATGGTCAGGAGGACTGGATCTCCGACCGTGTCGGTGGCCTGGGCTCGGTAGGTGCCGT
>NZ_JBOZRT010000160.1:0-80516 GCF_050789165.1 Azospirillum sp. | reverse complement strand
GTTCTTGACCATGCGCCAGCCGCCGAAGGGCATGATGGCGCGCTTCAAGGGCTTGTCGGTCTGCAGGCCGACGATGAGTTCGAGGTCTTTGTCGATGTAGCCCGGGGCGTGGGCGACGATGGAGGCGAAGGTCTCGGTGTCGACGTCGAGCACGCCGCCCTTGGCGGCGCGCTCCTGCTTGAGCAGGGCGGCGACGGTGTCCCACAGCGCCCTGGTCTTGCCGGTGGCCCCGGCCAGGAAGGCGCTGTCGCCTTCATACGGCGTGACGTTGCGCACGATGAAGTCGCGGACGTTCACCTCCGTCTGCCACACGCCCTTCGCGAAGCCGCGCCAGGGGTGGGGCGCCGGGGTCGGCGCCAGCGATGCGACGATGGATTCGGTCAAGAAGGTATCCATGATCCTAACCCTTGAATGGGGAGGATGCCGCCGCGCTGGGCGGCGGCACCTCCGGTGGGCGTGTGGGTTACCGGTTGGCTTACTCGGCGGGGGTGGCGACCAGCGGGGCCGGCGCGGCGGAGCGGATCCGCAGCAGTTCCGTCCACTTCTTCAGCGCGGAGACCAGGATGACGAAGCCGAGCGACAGCATGACGATCGAGATGCCGGCGTTGAACAGGTTGTAGCCCTTGGCCGCCGGGTTCAGGTAGACGTTGGCGATCATCCAGTAGCCGGCGACGTTGACGGTGACGAACAGGTAGGCCAGCGGGATCAGGCAGGTCAGCATGTAGGCCCGCTTTTCCGACAGGCGCAGGATGATGGTGGCGCCGATGATCAGGCCGACCGAGGCCATCAGCTGGTTCGACACCCCGAACAGCGCCCACACCGAGTTGATGTCGCCCGAGGTCAGCAGGTAGCCCCAGGCCACGCAGGCGATCACGCTGGCGACGATGGAGCCGGGCATCCAGTCGAGCCGCTTCATCGGGGCGTACAGGTCGCCCAGCAGGTCCTGGATCAGGTAGCGGGCGACGCGGGTGCCGCTGTCCACGGCGGTCAGGATGAACACCGCCTCGAACATGATGACGAACTGGAAGAAGTAGGACGCGAGGTGGTCGAACCACGGGATGCGCGTGAAGATCTCGGTCATGCCGACGGCCAGCGTCACCGCGCCGCCGGTGCGGCCGTAGAGGTCGAGGCCGATGGCTTGGCTGAGGCGCGGCAGGTCCACCACGTCCATGCCCAGCGTCTTGAAGACCGCCGGCGCCGAGTTGATGGCGAAGTAGTCGGCCGGGTGCAGGGCGGTGGCGGCGATCAGCGCCATGACGCCGACCACGCACTCCGCCAGCATGGCGCCGAAGGCCACGGTGCGGATGTCGCTCCACTTGTCGATCAGCTTCGGCGTGGTGCCCGAGCCGATGAAGGCGTGGAAGCCGGAGATGGCGCCGCAGGCGATGGTGATGGAGATGAACGGCCAGACGGGGCCGGCGAGCACCGGGCCGCCGCCGTGGATGAAGTCGGTGAGCGCCGGGAAGCGGATCTCCGGGTTGATGAAGACGACGCCGACGACCAGCGCGCCGAACACGCCGATCTTCATGAAGCTGGACAGGTAGCCGCGCGGGGTCAGCAGCATCCACACCGGCAGCGCGGTGGCGAAGAACGCGTAGACCGGCAGCGCCAGCGCCACGGTCTCCTTGTGCAGGGTCAGCCAGTCGCCCAGCATCGTGCCCTGGAGGTACGGGCCGGCGAAGACGGAGGCGGCGATGGCCGCGATGCCGACGTAGGTGGCGCCCTTGGACGAGCCGGTGAACCGCTCGTACAGGCCCAGCGCCATGGCGATCGGGATGGTCATGAAGACCGCGAAGGCGCCCCACGCGTTGCGTTCCAGCGCGTGGACGACGACCATCGACAGGCCGGCCATGGTGATGGTGATGATGAACAGCATGGCCAGTCCGGTGCACCAGCCGGCGATGGGCCCGAGCTCCGCCTTGGCGACCTCGGACAGCGACTGACCCTTGTGCTTCATCGAGGCGAACAGCACGACGGTGTCGTGCACGGCGCCGCCGATGACGCAGCCGATCAGCAGCCACAGGAAGCCCGGCAGGTAGCCGAACTGGGCGGCGAGCACCGGGCCGACCAGCGGGCCGGCGGCGGCGATGGCGGCGAAGTGCTGGCCGGCGTTGACCCACTTCTTGGTGGGGACGTAGTTGCGGCCGTCCTCCATCAGGTGGGACGGCGTGACTTCGGAATCATCGGCACGGAGCACCTTGCGCACGAAGAACACGCCGTAGAAGCGGTAGCAGAGTGCGAGAATGCAGAGTGTCGCGATCACAAACGTAAGGGCGTGATCCATGACGGCTCTCCTTGGGAGGATCTGGCCCTGGTGTACGCCCGTCGGCGGGCGGGTGGGGCCAGGATGCCGGGAACGGCGGAATGGAGTGGCGAGCGGTCGCCAACGGGGATTAAGCGGCGGCCCGGCGGGGGCGTTCGACGGTGGCGGACACCGCGTCGACGGCGCCGGGGGCCTCCGGGTGGACGCGGTTCACCTCGTTGAAGGCGGCGATCTCGGCGTGGCTGACGTGGGCGAAGTGCTCGGCGGCGCAGGCGGCGATCGCCTCGGCGTCCACGGCGGTGCCGGTGGGCACGCGGACGGTGACGTGCAGGGTGACGGGCACCGCGACGGTGACGGTCTTGGAAGCGGTGGACATGGGGAGTGCTCCGGGTTCGGTCTGGACCGGACCCTACGCCGCACGCGGGCGGACCGGGGCGGGGATCCCCGGAGCGGGGGTATGGAGGCGGTGAGCGGTCGGGATTTGCAGGTGAGCGGTGTTCGCGTGAAGCCTCGCCCTCAAATCACGTTCAACTCCCGCAGCGGCTTCCCCTCGGCCAGCCGTTCATACCGGAACGGCGTCAGGTCCAGCGTGCGGTACTCCCCGTACACGATCCGCTCCGCCAGGCCGCGTCCCACCCCCGGCGCCTGTTGCAGGCCGTGCCCGCTGAAACCGTTGGCGAACAGCAGGTTGGTCACCTCCGGGTGCGGGCCGATGATCGCGTTCTGGTCGACGTCGTTGTACTCGTAGTGCCCGGCCCAGGCGCCCGTCACCTTGATCGCCTCGAAGGCGGGCACGCGTTCGGCCAGCGCCGGCCAGAGGTATTCGTCGAACAGGTCGTGCTCGACGGTGAGATCGAGGGTGTCGGGGTCGCGGCTCTCCGGCGGCGGGGCGCCGCAGATGAAGGTCTTGCCCTCCGGCCGGAACCACACGCCCGACGGGTCGATGACCAGCGGGCAGCCGGGCAGCTCCTGCCGGCAGTCGAAGACGAAGACGCAGCGCTTGCGCGCCGACACCGGCAGCTCCACTCCCGCCAGCGCCGCCACCGAGCGCGCCCGCGGGCCGCCGGCGTTGACCGCCACGCCGCAGTCCAGCCGCGTGCCGTCCGCCAGGGTCACCGACGCGACGCGGCCGCCGCGCACCTCCATCCCTGACGCCTCGCCGGTGATGAAGGTGACGCCCAGCGCCTTCGCCTTGCGGCGGAACGCCTGCATCAGGCCGTAGCCGTCGAACCAGCCCTCGCTCCCGTCCAGGCCCAGCGAGCCGAGGACGATCCCCTCGGTGCTCAGCCACGGGAAGCGGGCGGCCAGGGCGTCCGGCGTCTGCAGCGCCACCGGCACGTCGCAGGCGCGCTGGATGGCGTGGTTCTGGCGCAGGACCGGCTCGCCCGCCGGGGTGGCGAGGTAGAGGTAGCCGGGCGTGCGCAGGCCGAGGTCGATGGCGTCGCCGTCCACCGACAGGTGCATGGTGACGGTCCGAAGGAACTCCAGCCCGAAGCGCGACAGCGCGATGTTGGCGGGCGTCGAGAACTGCTGGCGGATCGAGCTGGCGGACAGAGCCGAACTGGCCGTCGCGTAGGACGGGTCGCGCTCGACCACCGCCACGCGGCCGCCGAAGCCGGGGTCGTTCGCCAGGAAATAAGCGGTGGCGCACCCCATCACGCCGCCGCCGATGATCACCACGTCGAAGCGTTGAGCCATGTCCCGGAATCCTCCCGGCGCCATCGGGCCAGAGCGGGGGCGCGGCGTCAACTACTCCGCGTCCGGCTGCTTCTCCGGCGCGGCGTCGGCGAAGGCCGGCAGGGCGCGCGCCGCGGCGGCGATGCGCACGATGGTCGGGTAGGGCGTCAGGTCGCAGTCGAGGCGCTCGGCGTTGGCCACCTGCGGCACCAGGAAGACGTCGGCCAGCGTCGGCTGGTCGCCGTGGCAGAAGCGGCCGGTGCGCGGGTCGTCCGCCAGCATCGCCTCCAGCGCTTCGAAGCCCTCGGCGATCCAGTGGCGGTACCAGGTGTTGCGCGCCTCTTCGTCCAGGCCCAGCGCCTTGCCCAGGTGCTTGAGGACGCGCAGGTTGTTCAGCGGGTGGATGTCGCAGGCGATGGCCAGCGCGATGGCCCGCACCCGTGCGCGGTCGGCGGAGTCGGCGGGCAGCAGGGCGGGGTGGGGGTGCACCTCCTCCAGGTACTCGACGATCGCCAGCGACTGGGTGAGCAGGGCGCCGTCGTCGGTCTCCAGGGCGGGCACGAACTTCTGCGGGTTGAGCGCGGCGTAGGCGTCCGCCTGCTGCTCGCCCTTGCGCAGGTGGACGAAGGCGTGCTCGGGCGCCAGACCCTTGAGGTTCAGCGCGATGCGCACCCGGTAGGCGGCGGAGGAGCGGAAGTAGCCGTACAGCTTCATGGAGCACCACGCATCAGGGAGGGCAGCAGCAGGGAAATCGTCGGGAACAGCACCAGCAGCGCGATGCGCACGAAGTCCGACACCAGGAACGGCATAATGCCGCGGAAGATGGTCTGCAGGTCCACGTCCGGCAGCACGCCGCGCAGTACGAAGACGTTCATGCCGACCGGCGGGGTGATCAGGCTGATCTCCGTCATCACCACGACGATGATGCAGAACCAGATCAGGATCATGTCCTGGCTCATGCCGAAGTCCAGCTCGATCATGATCGGGTAGAAGATCGGCACCGTCAGCAGGATCATCGAGATGCTCTCGATCAGGCAGCCCAGCACCAGGTAGATCAGGATGATCGCCAGCACGACGGCGAGCGGCGGCACGTTCAGCCCGGTCACCCAGTCCTTCAGCGCGTCGGCGAAGCCGGCGAAGGTGACGAAGTTGGCGAACAGCGTGGCGCCGATGATGATGACGAACAGCATGGCGGTGGTCCGCGCGCTGTCCACCAGCAGGTCGATCAGCACGGGGATGGTCAGTTTGCCGCGCGCGAACGCCATCAGGAAGGCGGCGAAGGCGCCGACCCCGGCGGCCTCGGTCGGCGTGAAGAACCCGCCGTAGATGCCGCCCATGATCAGCGCGAACAGCGCCAGCATACCGCCGACGCCCTTCAGCGCGACGAACCGCTCCCGCCACGGCATGCGCTCGCCGGGCGGTCCCAGCTCGGGGCGCAGCCATGTCGTCACCGCGATGGCGGCGAGGTACAGCACGATGCCGAGGATGCCCGGCAGGATGCCGGCCATGAACAGCTTGCCGATGTCGGCCTGGGTCAGGATGCCGTAGATCACCATGATGACGCTGGGCGGGATCAGGATGCCCAGCGTGCCGCCGGCGGCGATGGAGCCGGTCGCCAGCGTGTCGTGGTAGCCGAACTTGCGCATCGGCGGCATGGCGACCTTGGACATGGTCGCCGCCGTGGCCAGCGAGGAGCCGCACACCGCCGCGAAGCCGCCGCAGGCCACCACCGACGCCATGGCCAGCCCGCCGCGCCGGTGGCCGAGGAAGGCGTAGGCCGCCGTGTACAGCTCGTTCGAGATGCCGGCGCGCGTCACCAGGTTGCCCATCAGGATGAACAGCGGCAGCACGGAGAGCGTGTAGGAGAAGCCGCCCTCGAACGTGCTCTGCCCCAGCATGGCGAAGGCCGGTCCCCAGTCCACCATCAGCGCGAAGCCGACGGTGCCGACCAGCGCCATGGCGAAGCCGATGGGCATGCGCAGGAAGATCAGTCCGAACAGGGCGCCGAAGCCGACGAGGGATTCGGTCATGGGCGCCGCCCCGACAGGTCGTTGACCGCCAGCGCGGTCTGCACCAGCGCCGCGATGCCGGTGGTGACCGCCATCAGGTAGGCCACCGGCGCCAGCGGGAAGCGCAGCACGTTGGTGTGGCTGCCGTCCTCTCCCAGGCGGATGCCGCGCACCCACAGCTGCCACGCCAGGAACGCCAGCACGATGGCGCTCAGCACGCCCATCAGACCCTTCAGCAGCCGCACGGCGCGCCTCGACGCCACCATGTCGACGAGGTCCACCGCCACGTGCTCCTCGCGCTCGGTGGTCAGCGGCAGGCCGACGAAGATCAGCGAGGCGAGCAGCAGCGAGGTCAGCTCGTACGACCCCGGCACGCCGACACCCAGGAAGTCGCGGCCCAGCACGTCGGCGGTGGTCATCGCCGCCATGCCGAACAGCAGCACGGCGGCGAGCACCCCCAGCGCCCGGGTCATCAGGCGGGTGGGGGAGGGGACCGCATCTCCCCGCTCGCGTTCCTCCGGCACCGCCACGGTCATGACGGCAGCGTGACGCCGGTGGCGGCGCGGATCTCCGCCAGCGCGGCCTTGCCGTCGACGCCGCGCTTCTCCTGCGCCTCCTTGGCCCAGGCCTCCTCCAGCACCTTCGCGTTGTCGGCGATGGCCTTGACCAGCGCGGTGTCGGCGGCGGTGACCTGGATGCCGGCGGCCTTGATCTTCTCCATCGCGGCGTTGTCGGCGTCGATCCACGCCTTGCCGACGCGCTTGGCGAAGGCTTCGCCGGACAGCTTGCTGATGGCCTCCTTGTCCGGGTCGGGCAGGGCGTTCCACTTGCCCTCGTTCATCACGAAGAACCAGGAGGTGTTGTAGACGCCGCCCGGCACGGTGGTGGAGTATTTGAGGTGGTCGGTCAGCTTGAAGGCGGTCAGCGCCTCCAGCGTGAAGGTGACGCCGTCGATGATCTGGTTCGACAGCATCTCGTACACTTCGGGCGACGGCGCCAGCAGCGGCGTGACGCCCATGCGGCCCATCAGCTCGCTGGAATAGCCGCCGGGCACGCGGAACTTCAGCCCCTTCAGGTCGTCGGCCTTGAGGATCGGCCGCACCCGGTTGTGGATGACGCCGGGGCCGTGGCAGTAGACGCCCAGCGTGTGCACGCCCGCGTGCTCCTTCGCCCCGGCCAGCCGCTTCTGATACTGGGTCCAGTAGGCCGCCGACAGCTTGGCCGCGTCGTCGCCGAGGAACGAGAACTCGGCCAGCCGGCTCAGCAGGAAACGGTCGCCGGGGGTGAAGCTGTGCAGGCCGTAGGTGATGTCGGCGACGCCGTCGCGCGCCATGTCGAAGTGCGCCGGGGCGCCGCCCAGCGGTTTGGGCAGGATGCGCACCTTGACGCGCCCGTCGGTGGCCTTCGACACCGCGTCGGCCCACGGTTCGTAGGCGTTGACCACGATCGGGTGCTTGGGCGGCAGCCAGGACGACAGGGTGAAGGTGGTGGCCGCCTCGGCCCGGCGCGGCAGCAGAACCGCCCCGAACGAGCCGAGCGCCGCCCCGGCGCCGAACGCCTGCACGACCGTGCGACGAGACACGCGTGATGTCATGTGATTGGTCCCTCCCGATGGGCCGCGATTCGGGTGCGGCCTCTTGTCGTATGGTTTCAGATGAAACCGTTTGCGTGCGGTGCTTGTCAAGTCGGACTGTTGGGGGTGTGTACAAACCCTCTCCCGCCCCGGGAGAGGGATTCTAATCCACCCCCTCGCCGCTCCCCGGTGCCATCGCCTCGGCCCGGGCGTGCAGCTTGGTCAGCAGCGCGTCGAGTTGCCGGACTTCGTCCGCCGACAGCGTCTCCAGCACCTCGCGCTCCAGGGTGCGGGCGAGCGGGACGATCTGCTGGTAGACGCTCCGGCCCTTCCTCGACAGCGCCAGCACGTTCTGCCGCTGGTCGAGCGGGTTGTCCTTGCGGCTGACCAGCCCGCCGGCGACCAGCCGGGCCACCGCGCGGCTGACCTTCGCCTTGTCCATCGCCGTGCGCGCGCAGATCTCGGCCGACGACGCCGGGGCGTAGCGCCCCAGCACCGCCATCACCCGCCATTCCGGGATCGACAGCCCGAACGCCGCCTCGTAGCGGCGGGCGAACGCCTTGCTCACCAGGTTCGACACCACCGACAGGCGGTAGGGCAGGAAGCGGCCCAGTTCGAGGGCGTCGCCCCCGGATTCGACGGGGTCGTCCGCGACGGGCTCATTGGTGATCTGCGCCATTGGGGGCTTGCGAACGGTTTCGTTTGAAACAATCCTACTGGCGGAGCATGAAGCGTCAAGCCCCCGCATCACGGGGGCATGGGAGGGCAACCGTGAAGAGCTACATCCAATTCCCGCGCGTCGAGGGCAGCGCGTCGCGCCAGGCGCACGCCGACCTGCCGTCCGGCACGTTCGAGCGCGAGCTGGGCAAGGAGGGTTTCTTCGGCCCGGCCACCCACATGTACCACCGCCACCCGCCGACCGGCTGGACGAACTGGGACGGCCCGCTGAAGCCGCGCGCCTTCGACCTGACCAAGCTGAACGAGGAGCATCCCAGCCCGTGGGACGCCAGGCTGGTGCTGCACAACGCGCACCTGCGCATGCGGCTGTGGCGGGCGCCGCGGCGGATGGACCATCTCGCCCGCAACGGCGACGGCGACGAGCTGGTCTTCATCCACACCGGCCGCGGCGACCTGTTCTGCGACTACGGCCATCTGGAGTTCCGCGCCGGCGACTACATCGTGCTGCCGCGCTCGACCATGTGGCGGATCGAGTGCGCGGAGCCGGTGACCGCGCTGCTGATCGAGGCGACCAATTCCACCTACCGGCTGCCGGAGAAGGGGATGCTCGGCCCGCACGCCATCTTCGACCCGGCGGTGCTCGACGTGCCGCAACTCGACGACGCCTTCCGGGCGCAGCAGGACGAGGCCGAGTGGACGGTGCGCATCAAGCGCCGCAACGCCATCACCACCGTGACCTACCCGTTCAACCCGCTGGACGCGGTGGGCTGGAAGGGCGACCTCAGCGTCGTGCGGGTGAACGTCGCGGACATCCGGCCGGTGATGAGCCACCGCTACCACCTGCCGCCCAGCGCGCACACCACCTGGGTGGCCGACCGCTTCGTCGTCTGCACCTTCGCGCCGCGCCCGTTCGAGAGCGATCCGGGGGCGCTGAAAGTGCCGTTCTACCACAACAACGACGACTTCGACGAAGTGCTGTTCTACCACGCCGGCGACTTCTTCTCGCGCGACAACATCCATCCGGGCATGGTGACCTTCCACCCCTGCGGCTTCACGCACGGGCCGCACCCGAAGGCGCTGAACAACGCCTTCACGCCGAAGAAGCCGGCCACCGACGAGTACGCGGTGATGCTCGACGCCCGCGACGCGCTGGAGGTCGGCGAGGCCGCGGCCGGCGTCGAGTTCACCGGCTACGTGGACTCGTGGAAGACGCCGGCTCCCCCCAAGGCGGCGGAGTGATGCCATGAAGCTCGCGTCCCTGAAGGCCGGCGGCCGTGACGGCACCCTCGTCGTCGTCACCCGCGACCTGACCCGCGCCGTGGCGGTGCCGGAGATCGCCGAGACCCTGCAATCCGCGCTCGACCGCTGGGAGGAGACCGAACCGGCGTTGCGCATCATCGCCGAGCGGCTGGAGGCCGGGCACGAGGAGGGCGCCGTGCCCTTCGACCCGGCGCGGTGCGCCGCCCCGCTGCCGCGCGCCTACCAGTGGTGCGACGGCTCGGCCTACGTGAACCACGTGGAGCTGGTGCGCAAGGCGCGCGGCGCCGAGATGCCGCCGAGCTTCTGGACCGACCCGCTGATGTACCAGGGCGGTTCGGACCGGTTCATCGGCCCGTGCGACCCCATCGAGGCGATCTCCGAAGAGCACGGCATCGACCTGGAGGCGGAGATCGCCGTTGTTACCGACGACGTGCCGATGGCGGTGACGACGGCGGACGCCGGGCGGCACGTCAAGCTGCTGATGCTGGTGAACGACGTGTCCCTGCGCGGCCTGATCCCGGCGGAGCTGGCGAAGGGCTTCGGCTTCTTCCAGTCGAAGCCGGCCAGCAGCTTCTCCCCCGTCGCGGTCACGCCGGACGAGCTGGGCGACGCGTGGCGGGACCACAAGGTGCACCTGCCCCTGCGGTCCTGGATCAACGGCAGGGACTTTGGCCGGCCGGAGGCGGGGGTGGACATGACCTTCGACTTCGCCCGCCTGATCGCCCACGCCGCGGCGACGCGGCACCTTGGGGCGGGGACGGTGGTGGGGTCGGGCACCGTGTCCAACAAGCTGGACGGCGGGCCGGGCAAGCCCATCGACCAGGGCGGCGTCGGCTACTCCTGCCTCGCCGAGGTGCGGACGGTGGAGACGATCCTGAACGGCAAGCCGGCGACGCCGTTCCTGCGGTTCGGGGATCGCGTGCGCATCGAGATGACGGACGCGCAGGGGCGCAGCGTCTTCGGGGCGATCGACCAGACGGTGGTGAAGTACGAGCGGCGGTGACGCCCCCAATCCTCCCCCGCCCAGCGGGGGAGGTCGGGAGGGGGTAAAACGATAACGGGAGGAACCGAGAATCCATGGCCACAGCCTTCGCATCCCAGGCCGACCTGGACGAGAAGACGGAGACCTTCGCCGAGTTGGCGGACGGCGTGTACTGCCTGACCGCGGAGGGCGATCCGAACTCCGGCGTCATCGTCGGCGACGACGGCGTGATGGTGATCGACGCCCGCGCCACGCCGGTGATGGCCGAGGACCTGATGCGCCACATCCGCACGGTCACCGACAAGCCGGTCCGGCACGTCATGCTGACCCACTACCACGCCGTCCGTGTGCTCGGCGCCTCGGGCTACCGTGCGGACAACGTGATCGCGTCCGACGAGACCCTCGCGCTGATCCAGGAGCGCGGCGCCCAGGACATGGCGTCTGAGATCCAGCGCTTCCCGCGCCTGTTCAAGGCCGTGGACACCATCCCCGGCCTGACCTGGCCGACCATCGTCTTCCACGACCGCATGGTGATGTGGATGGGCAAGCGCGAGGTGCACGTCATCCACGCCGGCCGCGGCCACACCAAGGGCGATACCGTGGTCTGGCTGCCCAAGGAGAAGGTGCTGTTCTCCGGCGATCTCGTGGAATACGGCGCCACCCCCTACTGCGGCGACGCCTACTTCACCGACTGGCCGGGCACGCTGGACCGTCTCGTCACCTTCGGCGCGGAGAAGATGGTGCCCGGCCGCGGCGAGGCGCTGACCAGCCCGAAGCAGGTGCAGGACGGGCTGGCGCAGACCCGCTGCTTCCTGACCGACCTGACGGCGGTGGTGAGGGAAGGCGTCGCGGCCGGCCACTCCCTGAAGCAGGTCTACGGGACGGCCCTGGAGCGGCTGGAACCGACATACGGCCACTGGGTGATCTTCCAGCACTGCATGCCGTTCAACGTCACCCGCTGCTTCGACGAGATGAGCGGCGTGACCGACCCGCGCATCTGGACCGCGGAGCGCGACATCCAGATGTGGAAGGACCTCAATGGCTGACGCGGTTGGGGATCATTGGTGGCATGAGGCGCAATGCCGCACGGAGAAACGCACGGGATGCGCGTATACGCTGCGCCCGTGGTCGACAGGAGGAGAGCCCGCGTGGACCGGATCGAACAGCGCGCGCTGAACATGCCGCGCATGATGCGTCGCCTCGGCGTCGACAGCGAGGCGGCCTATGGCTGCGGCCTGGGCCTGATGATCGCCCGGGCGGCGCGGCGGTGCAGCCAGTGCCGCACCGTCGAGACCTGCACCGCGTGGCTGGGCGTCCCGGCCGCCGACACCGCGCACCGCGACTTCTGCCCGAACGCCGAGCTGTTCGAGCGGCTGGCTGGATAGCCTCAGCCGACCTCGCGCTTCAAGGCGTCGCGCGCGTCGTTGGACAGTACCGGCAGGCCGTTGCGGGCCTCCAGCACGTACACGTCGGACGTGTTGAGCGTCTTCAGCGCGAAGCCCGTCACCTTCGGCGGCGTGCCGTCGAAGATCCCCGGCTTGGTGTCGTACACCGGTGCGAAGGTGCAGCCCGCCAGCATGGCCCGCAGCATCAGCCCCTCGTCCGAGCCGCCGCCGGCCGCGACGCCGCCCGGCGTGCCGAAAACCAGCCGCTCGGCCTCGTCGTCGCTGAGCAGGCCGCGCTCGTTCAGCACATCCACCATGGCGGTGGAGACCACCACCGGCGTCGCCTTGCCCTTCCAGTAGAAGCGCCCGTCGTCCCAGCCCACGTCCAGCGAGCGGAAGATGACGTGCGGCTCCCGGCCGCCGATGGTGCCGGCGACGACGTAGTTCAGGCGGACCAGCCCGTTCCAGGCGTCCGCCGGTGCCAGGATGCACGAGACCGCGTTGCGCGTGATGCGCAGGTAGGTGTCGTTGACGCCCGAAGGCTCGAATTCGAACAGCATGTCGGTCAGCCTCCGCCGCACTCGAAAGGACCCGTTCGCAAGACTCAGGTGGCGCGGGAATCCCGCCCAGCAACGTCTTCATGCGGGTGAACCACTTTTGATGATGGTCGGCCGGATAAGCCTCGCCGGATTGCCGAACATGGGACATATAAACAGCAGCGAAGCGCAGAAGGCCCACATGACCGAGCAGGAAAGCGATAGCCGGAGCGGCGGACCCGACCTGCGCCACCCCTGGCGCTGGGCGTACCTCGGCGTCGGCTACGCGGCGCTGGGGCTGGCGGCGGCCGGCGTGGTGCTGCCGCTGCTGCCGACCACGCCGTTCCTGCTGGTCGCCGCCTGGGCCTTCGCCAAGGGCAGCCCGCGGCTGGAGGCATGGCTGTACCGCCACCCGCGCTTCGGCCCGTTCCTGACCGACTGGCGCGACCGCGGCGCCATCCCCCGCCGCGCCAAGGCGGCGGCGGTCGCCGGCATGGCCGGCAGCTGGGGCATCGTGGCCTACGGGGCGGAGCGGCCGACGGTGCCGGTGATCGCTGGCGTGGTCATGGCGGCGGTCGCGGTCTATGTCGTCACCCGGCCGACCCCCGAAAGAACCTCCGCAGAGTAGGGTCTTTCCTGGAACGATTCTTGCGCGCGGCACCATGACGCAGCGTGGCACGCTTTGGTCACGCCCGCTATGTACGCTACCGTGCTGTGGTTCGGTGGGGCGCCCGCCGGACGGCCGGGGCAAGATCAGCACAATAACGGGAGAGACCCCGGTCTCGGGCGCCCAACCCCCATCGGACACCATGGGGAGGAAACGCCATGACGCAAGGCGAGCACGCGGCCACGCTGGCCGAGCTGCTGGACGATCCCATCATCGACATCCTTCTGCACGGCGACGGGCTGAGCCGCGACGAACTCGCCTCGATCATCGAGGACGCGCGCCACAAGCTGCACCATGACCCCGGCGCGCCGGAGGGGTGATCGCGCGCTGATTGACAGGGAGGGTCGGGCTTCGGCACAACGGGCGCCCCACGCCCGGCCGGAGAGTGCCATGCCGACGCCCGAGACCGCCCCCGTCACCCCTCTGTTCGACGCCCCGACCATCGCCCGCCGCATCGACGAAATGGCCGGGGAGATCGCCGCCGCCATGCCCGGCGACGTGACGGTGATGGTGCTGCTGAAGGGCAGCTTCGTCTTCGCCGCCGACCTCGTGCGGGCGCTGGGCCGCGCCGGCATGACGCCGCAGGTGGACTTCCTGCGCCTCGCCAGCTACGGCGCGAGCAAGGAAAGCTCGGGCATCGTGCGCATCATCGGCGATGTGCCGGAAGGGCTGGCCGGGCGCCGCATCCTGCTGGTGGACGACATCGCGGACTCCGGCCGCTCGCTGAACGCCGCCGTGCGCCTGATGGAGGAGGCCGGCGCCGCCGAGGTGCGCATCTGCGCGCTGCTCGACAAGCCGAGCCGGCGCGTGGTGCCGGTGCCGGTGGAGTTCATCGGCTTCTCGGTGGACGACCTGTTCGTCGTCGGCTACGGCATCGACTATGCCGAAGGGTATCGCTACCTCGACTTCGTGGGTGCGGTCGGATGACGCGGCGTGCCGCCGGGTCCTATGGACTTGGCGGCATGGACGAGGCTTCGGGCTTGAGTCATACTGACATCGTTCCGTCGTTGCGACGAAGCGAGGGCCGCCCGCCGGCACCCGATCACGACGAGCACCGGTGCCCGCGGCGTCATCCTCTTCCGTCCGACGAAGGGGTTGAGCAAGGAGACCGCATCATGCGTCTGCCGCTTCAGGTGAGTTTCCGCAACCTGCACCCGTCCGAATTCCTGGAGGCCAAGATCCGCGAGAAGGCCGCGAAGCTCGAGAAGGTCTTCGACGGCATCACCCGCTGCGACGTGGTGGTCGAACGGCCGCACCACGACCAGCGCAAGGGCTGGATGTACCATGTCCGCATCGAACTGACGGTGCCCGGCGGCCGCATCGCGGTCCGCGGCGACGACAGCCACGCCCATGCCGACCCGCGCGCCGCCATCCGCGACGCCTTCGACGCCGCCCAGCGGCAGCTCAGCGACTGGATCGCCCGCAAGCGCACCGTCGAGGTGCTGGAAGCCGCGGATTAGAAACCTGCAAGCCCTCCCCCTGCTCCGCAGGGGGAGGGACTGGGTTCCCCCACTTGACCACCGTCAACCCTGGCCGGCCCGACCTGTGACAGAATACGGACGTTCCGCCGTAATCCCGCCCAGAGGTCCCGACCGTTGCCCATAGCGGTGCTGCTTCCCATCGGCCTGGCCATCATCATGTTCACCGTCGGGCTCCGCCTGACCGTGGATGATTTCGCCCGTCTGGTCGAACAGCCGCGCGCCATGCTGGTCGGCCTCGGCAGCCAGTTGGTGCTGCTGCCGCTGCTGGCCCTGCTGATCCTGTCCGTGCACCCGCTGCGGCCGGAGTTCGCCGTCGGGCTGATGGTGCTGGCCGCCAGCCCCGGCGGCATCACCTCGAACCTGCTGACGCTGCTGGCCGGCGGCGACGTGGCGCTGGCGGTGTCGATCACCGCGGTGACAAACACCGTGTCCATCCTTACCCTGCCGCTGGTCACCGGCGCCGCGACGGCGCTGTTCCTCGGCACGCAGAGCGCGGTGTCGATCCCAGTGCTGCCGACGATCGGCGGCGTCCTGCTGACCACCGCGCTGCCGCTGGCCGCCGCCATGCTGCTGCGCCGCGTCCGGCCCGATGCCGCCGACCGGCTGGACGGCGCGCTGCGGCGCGTCGCCGTGGCGATCTTCGCCGCCATCGTGCTCGGCGCGTTCTGGAGCCAGGCGCCGCAGATGGTCGCGCACGGCGCCGAGGTCGGCCCGGCGGTGCTGGCGCTGAACGCCGGCAGCATGGCGCTGGCCTTCCTGTGGGCGCGGCTGATGCGCCTGGACGACCGCCGCGCGACCGCCATCGTGCTGGAGTGCGGCTTGCAGAACGCCGCGATGGCGATCACGGTGTGCGCCGTGTTGCTGGGCAATCCGGCGATGGTCGTGCCGGCCATCCTGTACGCCCTGGTCATGAACGTCACCGCGGTGGGCGTCGTGCTCGCCCGCCGCCGCCTGAGGGACCCCGTATGCGTGCCTTCCTCGCCCTGATCGTGCTGCTGGCCGGCCTGTCGCCGGCCTTTGCCCAGGCACAGACAAGCGACGTCAGCCCGCGCTTCGCGCTGACCGACCACACCGGCCGCGCGGTGACGCAGGCCGACTTCGCCGGCCGCTTCCTGCTGCTGACCTTCGGCTATACCGCCTGCCCGGACGTCTGCCCGACCGGCCTGCAGACCATGGCGGCGACGCTGGACGCGCTGGGGCCGGAGGCCGGCAAGGTGCGGGCGGCCTTCATCACCGTCGATCCGCAGCGCGACACGCCGGCGCAGCTCTCCGGCTACGTGGCGCTGTTCCACAAGGACCTGATCGGCCTGACCGGCGACGAGCCGGCCATCGCCGACGTCGCGAAGCAGATGCGCGTGAAGTACGCCAAGGTCGTCGTCCGTCCCGAGGACCCCGACGCCTACGCCATGGACCACACCGCATCCTTCTTCCTGATCGGGCCGGACGGACGACTGCTCGACCGCCTGCCGCACCGCCTGCCGCCGGAGAAGCTGGCGGAGAAGATCGTCCAGCGCATCCGGGGCGGCGCATGACCCACGACCTGTCCACCAGCTTCGGCTATCGGGCCGTCTCGTCGGACGAGCGGCGCGCCCGCGTGCGCCGCGTGTTCACCGCCGTGGCGCCGCGCTACGACCTGATGAACGACCTGATGAGCCTGGGCATCCACCGCCTGTGGAAGCGCAGCTTCGCCCGCATGGCGGCCCCGCGGGCGGGGCAGGTGATCGTCGATGTGGCCGGCGGCACCGGCGACGTCGCCCGCCTGCTGGCCGGGCCGGCGCGGCACGTGACGGTCTGCGACCCGAGCGTGCCGATGATGAGCGCCGGCCGCGCCCGCGGTTCCCAGGGCATCAAGTGGCTGGCCGGCGAGGCGGAGCACATCCCGCTGGCCGACGCTTCGGTGGACACGGTGACCATCGCCTTCGGCATCCGCAACGCCACCCACCTGGACCGCGCGCTGGCCGAGATGGCGCGCGTGCTGAAACCCGGCGGCCGGCTGCTGTGCCTGGAGTTCTCGCGCCCCGTGGCGCCGTTGCGGCCGTTCTACACGGCGTTCTCCTACGCGGTGATCCCGGCGCTGGGCGCCCTGGTGGCGCGCAACCCCGAGGCGTACGTGTACCTCGTGGAATCGATCCGCCGCTTCCCGGACCAGGAGACCTTCAAGGGGATGTTCGAGGCGGCCGGGCTGGCGGACGTGCGCTACCGGAACCTGAGCTTCGGCATCGCGTGCGTGCACGAGGGCGTGAAGCCGGGGTGAGAGGTGCGGGCGCCGGGCCCCCTCCCAGCCCTCCCACCGCGCGGGGGGGAGCCACCCCCATTCCCCTCGACGTGAGAAGGGTGGCGGCAAGTGTTTCGGCTACCCGCCCCCCTTCTGGAACGCGCGGTCGAAGCGCCGCACGAACGCCTGCGCGTCCTCGTCCGTCCCGCCGTGGAAGCGCAGCGTCACCCGCATCACCGGAATCGTGAACAGCCCCAGCCGCCGCGGCGGCTGCGGGTCCAGGGCGATCTCCACGGCGCCGCCGACCCGGAACACCCCGTCCCCCTCGCGCACCGGCGCCTCCCCCGCCGCTCCCGGCAGCAGGCGCAGGAACTCCGCGCGGGTCAGCGCCATCTCCTTGACGACCGGCGCGCTCATCCCCCGGCGACGGGCGGCCACATGGCGAGCGCGTCGCCGGGCTTGAGCCGGTGCCGGTCCAGCTGGCTCGGCACCACGTAGACGCCGTTGACCAGCACCAGATGGCACTTCTCGCGCGGCAGGTTCAGCCGCTCGATGATCGTCGCGGGGGTGGCGTCGTCGTCCACGTCCAGCTCGGCGGCGTTGTGCCTTGCCCCGGCGGGCAGGTGGCCGGCGAGCGTGGCGAACAGCTTGACCGTGATCTGCATCTACCTAACCTGGGAATGCGCCACGTACGCTTCCATGATCCGGTGCGGGTCCTTCTTCAGCCGCTCCTTCCAGGGGCCGAGCCGGGTCTCCGCCTGGATCAGGCCGCGCAGCACGCCGACGTGCTGGGTCAGCCCGATGGCGGTGCCGCCGACCAGCACGTCGTCCTGGAACTGCAGGCTGAGGTACTTGTAGTTGGCGTGGTCCACCACCTCGACGCTGTCGCCGCCGTCCACGCCGGCCCACAGACCGAAGGAGCTGGAGATCAGCCCGACCGTGTCCAGCACGTTCATCTGCAGGCTGCCGTTGTACTGCACGTTGCGCCCGGCCATGTTCATGGCGGCGATGCGGCCGTGCTCCGACGCGGTCGGCTGGATGGCGTGCACGTCGTGCGCGCGGGTCGAGAAGTCGTAGCCCTGCGCCACGTCGCCCGCCGCGTACACGTCGTTGACGCTGCTGCGCATGTAGCGGTCCACCAGGATGCCGCGCTCCACCTTGACGCCGCTGTCCTTCAGGAAATCGACGTTCGGCGTCACGCCCGCCGAGACCACCACGAGGTGCGCGCCGATGCGCTCGCCGTTGTCCAGTTCGACGTCGATGGTGTCGGACTCGGTGGTCGCCTCGCGGCGCTTGAGGAAGCCGAAGATGCCGCGGCTCTTCTCCGCCGCCACCGATTGCAGGCTCTTGATCCTGGTCGAGGTGAGGACGCGGATGCCCTTCCTCTCGCACCAGGTGCGGATCATGGTGCCGGCGGTCGGGTTCATCATGCGCGGCACCATGCGGTCGCCCATCTCGACCACGGTGAGATGCACGCCGCGCGCCGCCAGCGCCTCCAGCACGATGCAGCCGATGAAGCCGGCGCCCATCAGCACCACGTGCGCGCCCGGCTCGGCGAGGCGGACGATGTTGCGGGCGTCCTCCAGCGTCCAGCAGTGGTGGACGCTCCTGAGTTCCAGGCCCGGGATCGGCGGGCGCACCGGCCGCGCGCCGGTGGCGATCAGCAGGCGGTCGTAGCCGAGATGGCTGCCGTCCCGGAAGTCGATGCGCTTGTGGTCGGGGTCGAGCCGGGAGGCCAGACCGTGCCGCACCTCGATGCCGAGGGCCGCGTAGTGGCCGGGCGTCTTGCGCAGGTAGGTGCCGGCCTCGCCGACCTTGCCGGTCAGCACGTAGGGGATGGCCATGCGCGAGTAGGGCGGCTCGGGCTCGCCGGAGACCAGGGTGATCTGGCCGGCGGGGTCGGTCTTGCGCAGGGTCTCGGCGGCGACCACGCCCGACGGGCCGGCGCCTAGGACGACGTAGTGCATGGGGCACCTGTGATGTGGGGGACGTGGTCGCGTCGGGCCCCCACCCAACCCTCCCCCACTTCGCGGGGGAGGGCCTTGTTCCTCCCCCCGTCGAAGATGGGGGGAGGTTAGGAGGGGGGACCGATGCCGGCGCTTTACAGCGCCAGCCGCGCCAGCGTCTCGTTGGTCGGCACGCCGTCCGGCGTCCAGCCGCGGAGCTCGTAGTACTCCGGCAGCATCTTCGCCAGGCCGTTGGTCAGCCCCTTGGCCGGGCCGGTCTTCGCCGGTTCGGTCAGCAGGCGCTTGGGCAGCGTGTCGTCCTTCGCCGTGAAGCCGGCCGCCAGGTTGAACTGGCGCTCCAGGTTCCAGATGCGCTCGCCGGTCTCGACCATGCGCTCGACCGACCAGCCGCCCTCGATGGCCGCGTCCACCTGCGGCGCCACGTCCTGCAAGGTCCACGCGAAGGACGTGAAGATGCAGATGCCGGCCGCGTCGAAGGCTGCGGTGGCGTCCTGGAAGGCCTTGACCAGGCCGGCCTTGCCGTCGGTGGCCAGTGGGTCGGTCTTCTCCGGGATTCCGAGGATCTCCGAAGCCACGGTGTAGCTGCGCAGGTGGCAGGCACCGCGGTTGGAGGTGGCGTAGGTCAGGCCCATGCCCTGGATGCCGCGCGAGTCGTAGGCCGGGAACTCCTGGCCCTTGACGCCCATGTGGAACTCCGGATGGCCGTACTTCTCGCACAGCCGCTTGGAGCCGAGGCCGAGATCGACGCCGAAGCCCTCGGCCTTCCCGGTCAACTCCGCCGCCTTGACCAGCGCTTCCGCCGAGCCGAAGCGGAACTCGATGCCGCCGGTCTCCCTGGTGGTGATGGCGCCGGTCTCGAACAGCTCCATCGCCGCCGACACCGTGGCGCCGAACGAGATCGGGTCCATGCCCTGCTCGTTGCAGATGAAGTTGGCGTAGGTCAGCGCCTCCAGGTCATCGACCCCGGTGTTGGAGCCGAGCGCCCACGCCGCCTCGTACTCCAGGCCGCCCGACGCGCCCCAGTACTCCGGCTTGTTGGCGACCGAGAAGTGCGTCTTGTCCATCTGCGAGATGCGGCCGCAGGCGATGGTGCAGCCGAAGCAGGCGGCGTTCTTCACCAGGTTCGGCTTGCCGTCGCTCGGGCGCTTCTCGGCCATCGCCTCGGCCGAGATGGCGCGGGCGCCCTCGAACTGCACGTCGCGGTGGTTGCGCGTCGGCATGGCGCCGGTCTCGTTGATGACGTTCATCAGCACCTGGGTGCCGTAGGTCGGCAGGCCCTGGCCGGTCACCGCGTTGCCGGACAGCACCGCCTTGCCCGCCTCCGCCGCCTTCAGGAAGGCCGGGAAGTCGCGCACCTTGACGCCCAGCGTGCCGCGCAGCGCCACCGCCTTGAGGTTCTTCGAGCCCATCACGGTGCCGACGCCGGAACGCCCGGCGGCGCGGTGCAGGTCGTTGACGATGCAGGCGTACTTGACGCCCTTCTCACCGGCGACGCCGATCGAGGACACGCGAATCTGCGGGTCCTGGTGCCTGGCCTTGATCGCCTCCTCGGTGTGCCACACCGTGGTGCCCCACAGGTCGTCGGCGGGCAGCAGCTTCGCCTCGCCGTTCTCGACGTAGAGATAGACCGGGGTCGGGGACTTGCCCTCGACGATGATCATGTCCCAGCCTGCGTTCTTCAGCTCGTTGCCGAAGAAGCCGCCGGAGTTCGAGCAGGCGATGGCGTTGGTCAGCGCCCCCTTGGTGATGACGGTGTAGCGCCCGCCGGTGGACGCCATGGTGCCGGTCAGCGGCCCGGTGGCGTAGATGATCTTGTTGTCCGGGGACAGCGGATCGACCTTGGGGTCGATCTCCTCCACCAGGTACTTGGTGCCGAGGCCGCGGGAGCCCAGGTACTTCTGGGCCCAGTCCATGTTCAGCGGTTCGCTCTTGATCGTGCCGGCGGTCAGGTTGACGCGCAGGATCTTACCAGCCCATCCCATCGTCGTGCCCCCCTCAGTTCGCCGCGGCCGACGCGGTCCTGGACGCCCAGGCGCGCATCTTGTCTAGGCCCGTCCACTCCGCGTCCACATAGGTGATCGCCTGCGTCGGGCAGGCCGAGGCGCAGGCGGGCGAGCCCTGGCACAGGTCGCACTTCATGACCTTGCCGGAGGAGGCGTTGTAGTTGATGGTGCCGAACGGGCAGGCGATGGTGCAGACCTTGCAGCCGACGCACAGCTCGTTGAGGACTTCCTTGGCGCCGGTCAGCGCGTTGACCTTGATGGCGTCCACCGGGCAGGCCTGCATGCACCACGCCTCGGCGCATTGCGTGCAGGTGTAGGGCACGAACCGTGCCTCGGCGTCGAAGGTGAAGACTCGGATCCGCGACTTGGAAGGATTGAAGACGCCCTCGTTCTCATACGAACAGGCCATCTCGCATTGCCGACACCCGGTGCATTTGCCGGGGTCGATGTTCAGCGAACGCTGCATCGGCGCACTCCTCGGACGGTGTGACCAGTACCCAGTGGGCGACCGATTTTTTTTCCGGCGGGTCTTCGCGAAGACGTCGACGGACGGGTCGCCCTTATCAGTTGTTTGTAATGCGAAGCGTATACTCTCACTCCCAACCCGGCAAGACCGCGACCGGCGCGGACGGATCATACTATCGGCCAATGGACGAGGGCCGTTTGCCGGGCGGGCGGGCGCGTCCCAGATCAAGGCCATGGCACAGCCGACAGCATCCCAGGGAGAGAGACGCATGAGCACGCGACGGATGGCGGAGATGATCTCCGACATCAACCCGATGGGCACCGACGGGTTCGAGTTCATCGAGTACACCGCCCCCGATCCCACCCAGCTCGCCGCCCTGTTCGAGAAGATGGGCTTCCGCCCGGTGGCGCGGCACCGCTCCAAGGCCGTCACGCTGTGGCGGCAGGGCGGCATCAACTTCATCGTCAACGCCGAGCCGGACAGCTACGCCCAGGCCTTCGCCAAGGTGCACGGCCCCAGCGTCTGCGCCATCGCCTTCCGCGTCGCCGACGCCGCGCACGCGCACAAGCGCGCGCTGTCGCTCGGCGCCAGGCCGGGGCCGAGCACCGCCGGGCCGATGGAGCTGAACATCCCCTCCATCCAGGGCATCGGCGGCAGCCTGATCTATCTGGTCGACCGCTACGGCGACCGCAGCATCTACGACGTGGACTTCGAGTTCGACGGGAACGAGCCGGCGGAGCCCGCGGGCGTCGGCCTCCAGTGCATCGACCACCTGACGCACAACGTGCACAAGGGCCGCATGGACGAGTGGGCGGACTTCTACACCAAGCTCTTCAACTTCCGCGAGATCCGCTACTTCGACATCGAGGGCAAGCTGACCGGCATCAAGTCGAAGGCGATGACCAGCCCGTGCGGCAAGATCCGCATCCCGATCAACGAGTCCGCCGGCACCGGCGGCAAGGACCAGATCGAGGAGTACCTGGAGGCCTACCACGGCGAGGGCATTCAGCACGTGGCGCTCAGCACCGACGACGCCTACGCCACCGTCGAGGCGATGCGCGGGCGCGCCAACGAGTTCATGCCGCCGCCGCCCGACACCTATTACGAGATGCTGGCCGAACGCCTGCCGAACCACGGCGAGGACATCGCCCGCCTGAAGAAGGACAGCCTGCTGATCGACGGCTCGCCGGGCGGCGGGTTGCTGCTGCAGATCTTCACCAAGACGGTGATCGGACCGATCTTCTTCGAGGTCATCCAGCGCAAGGGTGACGAAGGCTTCGGCGAGGGCAACTTCCGCGCGCTGTTCGAGAGCATCGAGCGCGACCAGATCAAGCGCGGCGTGCTGAAGGAAGCGTGAGCGCCCGATCCTCTCCCAGCCCCCGTAACGGCAGACCCCCAAGCACTTCACCGGGGTAAAAAGCCCCTCTCCCCTCGCGGGAGAGGGGTTGGGGAGAGGGGGCGGAAGGCCGAAAATGAACCCTTTCCCGCCTGTCGGCGGCAATCCCCCTCTCCCCCAACCCCTCTCCCGCAAGGGGAGAGGGGTGTCTTTCCACACTCCAATATCCTTGCATGTCAGGGAGCCCCGCCGACGGCGGGGGAGGGAACATTATCCCCTCGCATATTCATCCGAGTCGCATCGCAACCAATACGCGTCGGCGGGCTCCTGTCCGTTATCGCGCCGCGGAATCGCTGGCGGTTGGCCCGTCCGGTCCCCATATGGCACCCACCGACCGCCTTCCGGCGCAGAACGCTGGTTATGCGGCTTTCCCGCACGCTATAGTCGGACAGTGGGAAATCCTCCGTCACAAAGGTCCAGTGGAGCGTTCCGGTGAGCAGAACGGTAATAATAGTTGACGACAGCAAACTGTCCCGAATGCATCTGCGCGGCGTTGTTCTGCGCCATCGTCCGGACTGGATCGTGAAGGAGGCGGGAAGCGGCGACGAACTCTTCTCTGCCCTGGCTGAAGGTCCTATCCATATTGCTATAATCGACTACAACATGCCGGGCATGAACGGGCTGGAGGTTGCGGCCGAGCTGAAGCGCCGGCAGGACGACGTGCACATCGCCATGGTCACCGCCAACGCCCAGGATTCCGTGGTCGCCGGCATCCGCGAACTGCACGCCGCCTTCCTGCCGAAGCCGGTGGACGAGGAGCAGGTGGCGCGCTTCCTGGCCTCCACGCTGCTGCCGCGCCGCCCCGGCGCCTCCGCCTGACCCCCGCCCCGGACCCGGCATGGCCATCCTGAACGAGACCGAACGCGACGCGCTGACCGAGCTGGGCAACATCGGCGTCGCCAAGGCGTCGGTGGCGCTGGCCAAGCTGGTGGGCGGCGAGGTGGGGATGTCCGTGCCGGACGTCCGCGTCATTCCGCGCGCCGCCGCGGCACGCGGGCTGGAGGAGGCGTTCTCCGCCGAGCTCGTCGCGGTGTCCGAGTGCTTCGACGGCGCGCTCGCCGGGGCGGCGCTGCTGGTCTTCCCGGAACGGCACTGCCACGAGCTGGTGCGCGCCGTGCTGCCGCCCGAGGTCGAGGCCGCCGACATTCCCGAGCTGGAGGGCGAGGCGCTGACCGAGGTCGGCAACATCGTGCTGAACAACTGGCTGGCGGTGGTCGCCAACATGCTGGACGCCAAGCTGAGCACCGCGCTGCCGACGGTGCTGCGCGGCGACGGCGCGGCGATCCTGGCCGGCTGTGGCGCGTCCGCCGGGGACTATGCCGCGGATGAGGCGCCGACCATCGTCTTCTCCATCCGCTTCCACGTGCACGGCACCAACATCGCCGGGCAGATCCTGATCGCCATGGACGCCTCCGCCGAGGCGGCGCTGCGCGATCGGATCGCCCACACCATAAAGAAGATCACCGGCTGAAGCCGGGCAGAGAGGATCGACCTTCCATGGCCCTCGTGAAGAAGACGCAGATCGCCAAGTCCGGCGCCGCCAAGGCGCCGCCGGTCATCGAGGACGTGGCCGGCGCGCCGGACGCGACGAACGCCGAGGCGCAGAAGCGCCGCGTGCGCGCCACCACCCGCCGCCGCAAGGCGGCCGAGGGCATCGCCGCGGCCTCCGCCCAGCTGGCCGGCGGCGTCGCCCAGGCCGCCGCCGCGGCCGAGGAGCTGCGTAAGGCGATGGAGCAGGTGGCGGCGAGCGCGGACGAAGCCGCCGCCGCCACCCAGCAGTCGCAGCGCGCCATCGACCGCTCGGCCGAGCATGTCGGGCGGGCCCGCGCCAGCGCCGAGGCGTCCATCGCGCGGGTCGAGGCGCTGGAGGCGCTGATCGGCGGCATCGCCGTCCGCATCCTCGGCTCGGTGGATGCCATCGTCCGCGCCGCCGAGCGGCAAGAGGGCGCGGTGGCGCTGGTCGAGCGGCTGGAGCGGCAGGCCGGCGAGATCGGCGAGATCGTCCAGGGCGTCGCCGCCATCGCCGACCAGACCAACCTGCTGGCCCTCAACGCCGCCATCGAGGCGGCCCGCGCCGGCGAGGCCGGCAAGGGCTTCGCCGTCGTCGCCGACGAGGTGCAGGCGCTGGCCGAGCGGTCGGAGCGCTGCACCCGCGACATCCAGGACCTCGTGGCGCAGATCCAGGCGGCGGTCGGCGCCATCGCCCAGGGCATCGTCGGCACCGCCGCCTCCGCCAAGGCCGAGGTCGAGCGCGGCCGGCAGGTCGCCGGGCAGCTGGAGCGGGTGCGCGGCGACATGGCCGCCGTCGCCCGCGGCAGCCAGGAGACGGTGAAGGCCGCCATCGAGGCCGAGCAGGCGGTGCGCGAGGCGCAGCGCGGCGCCGAGAACATCGCCGCTGCGGCCGAGGAGCAGTCGGCCGCCGCCGAGGAGGCGCTGAAGACCGTCGGCCAGCAGGCCGAGGCGCTGGGCCAGAGCGAGGCCGCCGCCTCCCAGCTGTCGGAGATCGCCGACGAGCTGACCGCCAGCACCGACGTGCGCCGCAGCGCCGAGGAGGTGGGGTCGGCCGCCGAGGAGCTGTCCGCCGCCATCGAGGAGATCAACCGCGCCGCCGCGCAGATCACCATCGCCATCACCCAGATCGCCCGCGCCGCGGAATCGCAGTCGGCGGCGACGCAGCAGTCGTCCTCCGCCATCGCCGAGATCGAGGCGAGCGCCAAGCTGAGCGTCGGCCGCGCCACCGACGCGCTGGAGCGCAGCCGCACCATGGCCGCGCAGCTCGACGGGATGCGGGAGTCGATCACCCAGCTGGCGGCCGGCGTGTCGCAGTCGGTCGAGGCCGGGCGAAAGAGCGCCGAGCAGATCGGCGGGCTGGAGCTGGTCGCGCGGCGCATCGACAAGATCGTCGACGCCATCACCGTCATCGGCATCCAGACCAGCATGCTGGCGGTCACCGGCTCGGTCGAGGCGGCGCGCGCCGGGGAGTTCGGGCGCGGCTTCAACGTCGTCGCCTCCGACATCCGCGCCCTGGCGCAGGACGCCTCGGACAACGCCGACCGCGTGAAGGATCTGGTCAAGGGCATCCAGGACCAGGTGACCCGCGTGCGCCGCGACATCGAGGAGATCGCCGCGTCCTCGCTGGCCGAGGCCGCCCGGCACCAGGAGTTCGCCGCCAGCCTCGCCGCCGCGGCCGGCGAGCTGGGCAGCGTGGTGACCGGCAACCAGGACATCCTGGCCAGCGCCGATGAGATGATGAGCGCCGTGCGGGAGACGCAGGCGGGCGTCGAGCAGATCGCCGCCGGCGCGGCCGAGGCCAACATGGCCGCCGGCGAAGCCGCCAAGGCGGCGCGCGAGCAGGCCAAGGGGTCGGAGGAGCTGGCCGCGGCCATCGAGGAGATCGCCATCATGGCCGACGAGTTGCAGGGCGCCGCGTGATGGCGACCCGCGCTCCGCGCAAGAAGGCTGCCCGCGCGGCCCCCGACCCGCAGGGCGCCGCCGCGTCGGCGGCGGGCGCCGCCCGCTTCGTCACGCTGCGCGTCGGCAACAGCGTGCTGGCGGTGCCGCTGGCCGATGTGCGGGAGATCGTCCGGCGGCCGGAGATCGTCCGCATCCCCCTGAGCCCGCCCAGCCTGGAAGGGCTGGCGCGGCGGCACGGCGTGGTGCTGCCGGTGATCGGGCTGCGCAGCGTGCTCGGCCTGCCCGGCGCGGCTGTCGACAAGGACGCGCGCGTCGTGGTGGTCGGCCACCGGGGGCAGCCGGTCGGGCTGGCGGTCGACCGCGTCGAGGGCATCGTCTCCGTCGCCGGCGCGCGCATCGACCGCGACGCCGGGGACGCGGGCGTCGATGCCGCGCTGCTGGCCGGCGTGATCCGCGACCCCAAGGGCGGGGCCGTCGCCGCCATCCTCGACGCCGGGCCGCTGGTCGAGCGGCAGTTCGCCGATCTGGTCCGCCCCGCCGCCGAGCGCGCCGCGGCGCACGACGGCGTCGCCGCCGTCGCGGCCCAGGCCAAGGCGGCGGCGACGGTCGGGCTGGTCACCTTCGCCGTCGCCGGGCAGGAGTTCGCGCTGCCGATCTCCGACGTCGAGCGCATCGTGCCGCATCCCGCCGAGGTGACGCGCATGCCGAAGGCGCGCGCCCATCTGCTGGGCGTCATGGCGCTGGGCGACGGGCTGCTGCCGCTGGTCGGGCTGCGCGAGCTGTTCGGCCTTGGCGGCTCCACGGCCGAACAGGGGCGGGTCGTGGTGGCGCGGCTGGGCGACGGGGCGCAGGTCGGGCTGGCGGTGGACGGCGTGCGCGAGATCCTGCGCGTCGATCCGGCTCTGGTCGCCCCGGTCCCGGCCATCCTCGCCCGCGAGGCCGAGTTCGAGGACATCCAGTCCATCGTCCGCCTGCAGGGCGGCAAGCGTCTGGTGTCGGTGCTGTCGGCGGAGCGCATGCTGGCGCACGCGGCCGATGTGGCGGCGGCGCTGGAGGAGCACAGCGGAGGGGAGGCAACCATGGCCGAGCGCGGCGCCGGCGGGTCCGACGAGCCGTTCGTCGTCTTCCGCCTGGGCGAGGCGGAGTACGGGCTGCCGGTCTCCGCCGTGCAGGAGATCCAGCGCCGGCCGAAGACGCTGTCGCCGCTGCCCAAGGCGCCGGAGTTCGTCGCCGGTCTGGTCAACCTGCGCGGGGCGGCGCTGCCGGTGGTGGACCTGCGCCGCATCCTGCGCCTGGGCGAGGCGGTGCGGGACGAGCGCCAGCGCGTCGTCGTCCTGGCGGTGCGCGAATTCCGCGCCGGGCTGATCGTCGATTCCACCAGCGGCGTGCTGCGCATTCCCGCGGACTCCATCGAGCCGGCGCCCACGGTGACCGAGGCGCAGCGCCAGCTGATCGGCCGCGTCGCCACCCTCGACGGCCAGAAGCGCATGGTGCTGCTGCTGGAGGTCGAGGCCCTGTTCGACATGGAGCATCTGGCCGCCCTCCTCGAAACCGCCTGAGGAGTCCGGCATGAAGGTGCTCGTGGTGGACGATTCGGCGCTGATGCGCCGCCAGCTCACCGACATTCTCGCCACCGCCGGCATGCGGGTGGAGACCGCCCGCAACGGCGCCGAGGCGCTGGCGCTGGTGGCGAGCTTCCAGCCGGACGTGGTGACGCTCGACGTCGCCATGCCGGAGATGGACGGCCTGTCCTGCCTGAAGCGCATCATGGCCGAGAGCCCGCGCCCGGTGGTGATGATCTCCGCCCTCACCGAGGCCGGCGCCGAGACCAGCATGGAGGCGCTGCGCCTGGGCGCGGTGGAGGTGGTGCACAAGCAGGGCGTGGCCGGCGTCGGCCTGCGCCGCATGGCGGACGAGCTGGTGCGCATCGTCCAGGGCGCGGCCGGTGCCAAGCTGCGCCGCGCACACGGCCTGCGCGAGCGCCTGCAGCGCGCCCGTGCCAGCATCGTCGGCGACCGCGAACTGCCGGCGCCGGCCGTACCCCAGCCCGGCGAGCCGCCCGAGGTGCCGCCGCCCGACTCCGCCGGACCGGGCGTGGTTCTGATCGGCGTGTCCACCGGCGGCCCCAGCACGCTGGAGGAGATCATCCCGCACCTGCCGGCGGACTTTCCCTGGCCGCTGGTGGTGGCGCAGCACATGCCGCCGACCTTCACCGCCACGCTGGCGCGCCGGCTGAACGACATCTGCGCGCTGACCGTGGTCGAGGCGGCGCAGCCGACGGTCCTGGAGCCCGGCATGGTCTGCATCGCCCGTGGCGGCGCCGACGTCGTGCTGACTCGCCGCGCCGGCCGGCTGGTGGTGCAGCCGGTGCCGGCCGACCCGGCATGGCCCTGGCACCCCAGCGTCGACCGCCTGGTGCAGAGCGCCGTGCAGCACGTCGAGGCGTCCCGGCTGGTCGGCGTCCTGCTGACCGGCATGGGGGTGGACGGCGGCGCCGCGATGGCCGAGATGCACGCCCGCGGCGGCCGGACCATCGCGGAATCGGAGGCGAGCGCCGTGGTCTTCGGCATGCCCGCCGACCTGATCCGCCGCGGCGCCGCCGATGTGGTGCTGCCGGCCGAGCAGGTGGCGGGGCAGCTCATCCGCTGGCTGCGGCCGGTGGCGCGGAGCTAGTTCGTTTTTTGGCCGTCATCCCCGCGTAGGCGGGGATCCATAAGTCCCGTGACGTGCAGCTTTGGACGTTATGGATCCCCGCTTTCGCGGGGATGACGGAAACAACAAAAGAAGGTGGAGAGCATGGGACTGATCAAGGCCAAGAAGGACTCCGCCGCCGCCGCGCCGCCGCCCTCCGGCGATCCGCTGGAGCTGCTGGAGAGCCGCGACCCCGCCGACCGCCGCCGCGCGGCGCACCAGCTCGCCTCCCGTCCGGGCGCCGCGGCGCCGCTGTGCGCCCGCCTCGCGCGCGAGGACGACCTGAGCGTGCGCGAGGCGATCCTCACCGCGCTGCTGCGCGGCCACCCGCCGGACGCCGTGCCCGGCCTGCTGCCGTTCCTGGAGAGCGAGGACGCCGGCCTGCGCAACGCCGCCATCGAGACCTTGCAGCAGATGCCGCCCGACCTCGTGCTGCCGCACGTCGGCGCCCTGCTGGCGCACGAGGATTCCGACGTGCGCATCTTCACCGTGCAGCTCGTCGCCAAGCTGCCGCACCCCGAGCGCCTGGAGCGCCTCACCGCCGTGCTGGACCACGAGCCGCACGTCAACGTCTGCCTCGCTGCCGTGGAAGGCGTGGTCGAGGTCGGGCGGCCGGAGGCGCTGCCGGCGCTCGACCGGCTGAAGGCGCGCTTCCCGGACGACCCGGTGGTCGCCTTCTCGGTGGACGCGGCGCACCGCCGCTTCGCGCAGGGCTGAGCCGATTGGCCCCGCGCGACGCCAAGGGAAACAAACCGTCCTCCGGCGCCACGCCGGAGGAGTACGAGACGCTGTGCGACTTCCTGCGCCAGCGGACCGGCCTGTCGTTCGGGGAGAACAAGCGCTACTACGTCGAGCGCCGCGTGGTCGACCGCATGGCCGCCGTGGGCGCCACGGACTTCCGCGACTACCTGAACCTGCTGCGTTTCCAGGCGTCGGGCGAGGAGCTGCAACTGCTCGTCAACCAGATGACGGTGAACGAGACGTACTTCTTCCGCGAGAAGTACCAGTTCGACTGCCTGGTGAACTCGGTGCTGGACGAGATCGTGCGCGACCGCAGGCCGGGCGACCGCATCCGCATCTGGTCGGCCGGCTGCTCGACCGGCGAGGAGCCGTACTCCATCGCCATCATGCTGCTGGAGTTCTGGAAGCGGGTGGACGAGTTCGAGATCGAGCTGCACGCCTCCGACATTGACAGCCGCGTGCTCGATGCCGCCCGCGCCGGCGTGTACGAGGAGCGCTCGCTGCAGTTCCTCCCGCCGCACCTCGTGTCGAAGTACTTCACGCTGGAGGCGCCGGGCCGCTGGCGGATCATGCAGGATCTGCGCGATTCCATCGACTTCTCGCACCTCAACCTGCGGGATCCGGATCAGGTGGGGCGCTTCCGCAATCTCGATGTCATCTTCTGCCGGAACATGCTGATATATTTCGACGATCTCGGGCGGCGCGAGGTCGCCGCCGGATTCTGGGACGCGCTGGCGCCGGGCGGCTTCGTCTTCCTCGGCCACTCGGAGAGCATGGCCCGCATGTCGTCGCTGTACGTGCCGCGCCGGTTCCCGGAGGCGATCGTCTACCAGAGGGGCCATGGGGAGGGCCAAAAGGCATGAGCGAGGCGACCCGCCGGGTCCTGGTGGTGGACGACGCCGTCACCGTGCGCGCCTACACGCGCCAGGTGCTGGAGGCCGACGGCTTCGTGGTGGAGGAGGCGGTCAACGGCATCGAGGGGCTGGAGCGGGCGCTGCTCAACCCGCCCGACCTGCTGCTGGTGGACGTCAACATGCCGAAGATGGACGGCTACACCATGCTGCGCGCCGTGCGCCGCGAGGAGAGCCTGCGCGCCATCCCCGCCCTGATGGTCAGCACCGAGGCGAAGGAGTCCGACCGCCGGAAGGCGCTGGCCTCCGGCGCCAACTGGTACCTCGTGAAGCCGGCGCGCCCCGACGCCCTGACCCTGGCGGCGCGCCTGCTGACCGGGCGCCCGGTGGCCGGGAGCGCGCCCATGGAGATCGGACGATGAGCGAGCTGTTCGACCAGTTCCTCATCGAATCGCGAGAGCTGCTGGACGCCATCGGCGCCGGCCTGCTGCGGCTGGAGCGCAGCCTGGAGGACAAGGCGACGGTCAACGAGCTGTTCCGCGCCTTCCACACGCTGAAGGGCGGCACCGCGCTGTTCGACTGGCCGGCGTTCACCCACCTCGTGCACGCGGCGGAGGACCTGCTGGCCTCCGTGCGCTCCGGCGACGTGGCGGCGACGGCGGACCTCATCGACCGGCTGTTCGCGGTGGCCGACCAGAGCGCGCGCTGGATCGACCACATCGCGGAGCACGGCGGCCTGCCCGCCGACGCCGGCGAACGGGCCCGCGTGCTGGAGGAACGCCTGCGCGCCGTGCCCGGCGAGGCGGCGCCGGACACCGCCCTGCCGGACGCGTTCGGCTGGTTGCGCGACCTGTCGCGCGAGGAGCGCGAGGCGCTGCGCGCCGCCGGGCCGGCGCTGACCGCCGTCGCCTACGATCCCGACCCCGAGTGCTTCTTCAACGGCGACGACCCGCTGGCGCTGTGCCGGCGCATCCCGCGCCTCGTGCTGCTGCGCGTCGAGGCGGCGGAGCCGCTGCCGGACCTCGCGGCGCTGGATCCCTACCGCTGCCTGCTGCGCTTCCGCGCGGTGAGCGCCGCGCCGGCCGGCGACGTGGCGGTGGTGTTCCGCACCGCGCCCGATCAGGTGCGCGTCGCCCCGGTGCCCGCCGACCTCGTCGGCCCGGCCCCTGCGCCGCCGCCCGCCGCCCCGGCTCCGGGCGCCGCGGCGATGGCCGAGGCGATCCTCGGCGAGCAGCGGCGCATCCTGGCGCTGGACCCCGCGCCGGGGGAGTTGGAGGGGCGGCTCGCCTCGGTGGAGCGGACGGCGGTCAACGTGCTGACGGCGCTGGGCCGCGCGGCCGAGGGGGCGGCGGTTCAGGCCGCCGCGGCGTCGGCGCGCGCGGTCGGGCGGCCGAGGCCGCTCGCCAACCACCTCGCCACGCTGCTCGCCGTTGTGGCCGCCGAGGCGACCGAGGCCAAGCTGAACGAACACGCCGAACCCCGCGCTGCCCGCCGCGCGCTGCGCGTCGAGCCGGAGCGGGTGGACCGCCTGCTGGCGCTGGTCGGCGAGCTGGCGGTGGCGAAGAACCGCCTGCCGCCGCTGGTTCGGCAGGCTGAGGGCGACCGAGCGCTGGCGCGCACCCTGCGCGAGGTGACCGACGCCATCGACGGCCTGTCCGACGAGTTGCAGAACGCCGTGCTGCGGCTGCGCATGCTGCCGCTGGCGACGGTGCTGCAGCCGCTGCCGCGCATGGTGCGCGACCTCGCCCAGCGGCTCGGCAAGCGGATCGACCTGCAGGTCAGCGGCGAGAGCACGGAGGCCGACAAGGACGTGCTGGACGTGCTGGGCGAGCCGCTGATCCACCTCGTCCGCAACGCGGTGGACCACGGCATCGAGGCGCCGGAGCGCCGCGCCGCCGCGGGCAAGCCGGAAGCGGGCACCATCCGCATCGGCGCCCACCAGGACAAGGACAGCGTCGTCATCGATATCGCTGACGACGGCGGCGGCATCGACGCCGCGGCGGTGCGGCGCAAGGCGGTGGAGAACGGCGTCATCGACGCCGAGCGGGCGTCCGCGCTGTCCGACGCCGAGGCGTTGCCGTTGATCCTGCTGCCCGGGGTCAGCACCGCCAAGGCGGTGACCGACGTTTCCGGCCGCGGCGTCGGCATGGACGCGGTGCGCAGCGCGGTGGAGCTGGCCGGCGGGCGGGTGGAGATCGCCTCGGAGCTGGGGCAGGGCACGCGGGTGCGGCTGGTCCTGCCGCTGACCATGGTCATCACCCCGCTGATGGTGGTGGAGGCGGCGGACGGCCTGTTCGGCGTCCCGACCTCCGCGGTGACGGAGGTGGCGAAGGTGCCCGCCGCGGAGATCCAGCGGGTCAAGCACGCGGAGAGCGTGGTGCTGCGCGGCCAGCTGATCCCGGTGTTCCGCCTGCGCCGGCTGCTGGCGCTGCCGGACGGCGAGGGCGGGGGCGGGACCGCCACCGTGCTGGTTCTGCGCCTCGACCGCGAGCCGGTCGGGCTGCTGGTGGACGGCATCCGCGACCGGCTCGACGCGGTGCTGAAGCCGCTGTCGGGCGTGCTCGCCACGCTGCGCGGCTACAGCGGCACGGCCGAGCTGTCCGACGGCCGGCTGCTGCCGGTGATCAACCTGAGGGAGCTGCTGTGATGCCGATCCGCTACGACGGCGCCGTCGCCCGCTTCGAGGGGGCGTGCGGCGTGGAGGAGGCGCTGCCGCTCAGCGACTGGCTGCTGGCGACGCCGGACGCGCGTCTGGACCTGGGGGCGTGCACGGAACTGCACACAGCGTTGCTGCAGGTGCTGATGGCGGCCAAGCGGCCGGTGGCGGCGGCGCCGGAGGATGAGTTCCTGGGGCGGTGGGTCGGTCCCTCCCTCGCGTCCGGCGGGGAAGGCCTTTCCGCGATCACCCGATCCCCAGCCGCTCCTTCAGCGCCCCCAGGAAGCGCCGGCTGACCGGCACCGTGTGCCCGCCGGTGGTGAGGATCTCCGCCAGCCCGCCGTCCTGAAAGCGGATCTCGGTGATGCGCTCCGCGTTCACCAGGAACTGCCGGTGGCAGCGGAACAGCGGGCTCTTTCCCTGCAGCGTGTGCAGCGTCAGCTCGGTGAAGCGCTCCTGCCCGTCGGCGCCGACCACGTAGACGCCGGCGGCGCGGGAGACGACGTACTCCACCTCCTCCAGCTTCATCAGGGTGACGCGGTTGACGCCGCTGCACGGGATCTGGCGCAGCTCGGAGGCCCCCGCCAGCGCCCGCAGGTCCTGCGGCGCGTGCGCGCGGCGCAGGCGTTGCAGCGTCTTCTCCAGCCGCGCCGGGTCGGCGGGCTTCAGCAGGTAGTCGAAGGCGTGCTCCTCGAAGGCCTGCACGGCGTACTCGTCGTGCGCGGTGAGGAAGACGATGTGCGGCATGCGGTCGGGGTCGAGCATGCTCAGCATCTCCAGCCCGCTCACCCTGGGCATCTGGATGTCGAGGAACACCACGTCCGGCTTCTGCCGGTTGATGGCGCCGATGGCCTCGATGGCGTTGGCGCACTCGCCCATGATGCGGACGTCGGGGGCGCTCTCCAGCAGGCGGCGCAGCTCCTCGCGCGCCAGCGGTTCGTCATCGACGATGAGGATGTCCATCATGCGGGGACCGTCTCCAGCGGCAGGCGCAGCGTGACGCGCGTCGACACGTCCGGCTCGCAGGCGACGGTCACGCCGTAGCCGTCGCCGTGGCGGTTGCGGATCCGGCGGTCGACGATGGCCATGCCCAGGCCGTCGCCACCCGGCTTTTCCTCGTAGAGCCCGGCGTTGTCCTCCACGGTCAGCAGCAGGTCGCCGCCGTCCCGCCGCGCCGCGATGCGGACGTGGCCCTCGCCGAGGAGCTGCGAGGTGCCGTGCTTGATGGCGTTCTCCACCACCGGCTGCAGCGAGAAGGCCGGCAGGCGCACACCGCGCAACTCGGCCGGCACGTCGATGTCGACGCCGAGCCGGCCGGTGAAGCGCGCCAGCTCGATCTGCAGGTAGGCGTTCACGTGCTCGATCTCGTCGCCCAGGCAGGCGTCCTCGCTGGGGCGCTTCAGGTTCTTGCGGAAGAAGGTGGAGAGGTTCTGCACCAGCTCGCGCGCCTTCTCCGGGTCCTTGCGGATGACGGCGGAGATGGTGTTCAGCGCGTTGAACAGGAAGTGCGGGTTGACCTGCGCGTGCAGCAGCTTGATCTCCGACTGCGCCAGCAGCGCCCTCTGCTGCTCGTACCGCCCGGCGAGGATCTGGCCGGACAGCAGCCGGGCGATGCCTTCGCCCAGCGTGCGGTTGATGGTGGAGAAGATCTTGGTCTTCGGCTCGTACAGCTTGATGGCGCCGATGACGCGGTCGTCCTCGCCGACCAGCGGGATGACCAGCGAGGCGCCGAGGCGGCAGCGCGGGTCGATGGAGCACTGGTAGGCCACCTCGTTGCCGTCGGCGTACAGCACCTGGTTGTTGGCGATCGCCTGCTTCGTCTGCGCCGAGGTGATGGGCGTGCCCGGCAGATGGTGGTCGTCGCCGATGCCGATGAAGGCCATCAGCTTCTCGCGGTCGGTGATCGCCACGGCGCCGACGCCGGTCTCCTCGTAGAGGATGCGGGCGACGCGCTGGCTGTTCTCCTCGTTGAAGCCGCTGCGCAGCACGCCGTCGGCCCGCGCGGCGATCTTCAGCGCCTTGGCGGAGAAGGCGCTGGACTGCTTCTCGATCAGCGCCCGGCGGTCGAGCAGGATGCGCATGAACAGGCCCGCGCCCAGCGTGTTGGCGATGATCATCGGCGCCGCCACCACCTGCACCAGGTGCAGCGCCGCCGGGAAGGGGCGGGCCACCGCCAGGATGATCAGCATCTGCGTGATCTCGGCGACGAAGGTCACCACCCCGACGCGCACCGGGTCGAACAGCGGCTCCAGCTTGCCGCGCTTGACCATATGCCGGTGCACCAGCCCGCCGATCAGCCCCTCGACCACGGTGGAGATGGCGCAGGCGGTCGCCGACATGCCGCCCAGCGAGTAGCGGTGCAGCCCGCCGGTCAGCCCCACCGACACGCCCACCGACGGCCCGCCGAGGATGCCGCCGAGCACCGCGCCGATGGCGCGGGTGTTGGCGATGGAATCGTCGATCTGCAGGCCGAAGTACGTCCCCATCACGCAGAACACCGAGAAGATCACGTAGCAGGCCAGCTTGTGCGGCCAGCGCACGGTGACGTGGGTCAGCGGGATGAACAGCGGCGTCCGGCTCAGCAGGTAGGCGACCACCAGGTAGACGCACATCTGCTGCAGCAGGGAGACGATGAGGGCGAACGGCTCGACGGTCATGGCGGTGTCCCGGAGGGCGGGCATCCCGCCCGCGGGCGTAAGAATGGCCAGCCCGGCCGAGTGTGCGCCAGGACCGAGGTCATAAGGGCACAAAAAAGCCACGGGCAGACCGCCGGCGCCGGCATGGCTCGCCCCGCGGGGCGCCGTTCAGCCCTCGTCCAGCAGCCCGTGCGCCTTGTGCCACTCCTCCAGCGACTCGTCCGGGTACTCGTCGTGGCGCGCCTCGCCCGGTCGGGCGTCGACGCGCACCCAGTTGGCCTTGGAGCCGAGCATCATGTGCACCTGCTCCGGCGGTTCCGGCAGCGGGGTGTCGATGGCGCTGGCGAAGGGGTGGACGAGGTCGGGCCAGCGCGGGTCCCACACCCACAGCGCCGACCCGCAGCGCGAGCAGAACCGGCGCTCGCCCGGGCTCGGCTTGCCGTCGACGGTGGCGTGGAAGACGCTGACGGCCTCCGCGCCCTCGACCGTCAGCGTGCCGGCCTTGGCGCCGAGGTTGATCGCGTACCCGCCGCCGCCCGCCGTCTTGCGGCAGATCGAGCAGTAACAGCGCAGGTACGGCACCGGCGCGTACGCCTCCACCGAGAAGCGGACCGCGCCGCAATGGCAGGAGCCTTCAAGCCGCATCGTCGGCCTCCCTTGATTGACGCCCGGCGACTGATCTTGGCCCCTGCCGCGCCCCGTCAACCGGCCGGCCGCAGGTCGTCCTCGATGTAGGCGCGGACGATGGCGTCGAAGCCGGCGTCGCCCTCCAGGCCCAGCGACCGGGCGCGGGCGACGTCCCAGGCGCCGGGCCAGCTGCCGACGATGCGGGTGACGGCCGGGTCCTCCTGCCAGCGCACCCGGGCGGCGACCTCCGGTCCGGCGACGCGCTCCAGCGCGGCGACCATCTCGTCGGCGCGCACCGACAGGCCGGGCAGGTTGATCGCCCGCGCGGTGCCGAGCGCGTCGGAGGGCAGCTCGTGCCCGCGGATCAGGCACTCGATGGCGCGGCGGGGGGAGAGCAGCCACAGCCGCGTGTCAGGCGGCACCGGGCAGACCGCCTCCTCGCCGTTCAGCGGCTCGCGGATGATGCCGCTGGCGAAGGAGGAGGCGGCCTTGTTCGGCTTGCCCGGCCGCACGCTGATGGTCGGCAGGCGCAGCACCCGGCCGTCCACGAAGCCCTTGCGGCTGTAGTCGCCGAGCAGCAGCTCGCCGATCGCCTTCTGCACGCCGTAGGAGGACTGCGGGTTCAGCGCGGTGCCGTCCTGCACCACGTCCGGCAGCGCGCCGCCGTAGACGGCGACCGAACTGGTGAACACCACGCGCGGCCGGTGCCCGGCGGCGCGGCAGGCCTCCAGCAGCCGGCGCGAGGCGTCGAGGTTGATCCGCATGCCGAGGTCGAAGTCGGCCTCCGCCTGCCCGCTGACGATGGCGGCGAGGTGGAAGACCGACGCGGTGTCGGCGTCGACCGCGCCCTCCAACACCGCCGGGTCGGCGATGTCGCCGGTGATCGCCTGGACGCGCGGGTCGTCGAAGCCGTCCGCCGCGACGACGTCGAGCAGGACGAGGCGGTCGATGGGCTGCGGCCGTCCGTCCGGCCCGGCGAGGGTGCCGCGCTCCAGCAGCGCGCGGGCCAGCCGGCGGCCCAGGAAGCCGGCGCCGCCGGTGATCAGAACCTTCATGTCGTGTCCTCCCGTGATCTGATTGTGTTTCGGTGCCGACGGCGTTCTTTCGTCCGTCCTCCACCCAGACCCTCCCCCATCTTCGACGGGGGAGGGAACTCCGCTGCCTTGCCCCTTCCCCCGCTCTCAGCGGATCCGAAGGATCCGCTTGCCGCGTCAGGCGGATCGAAGATCCGCCGAGAGCGATGTGGGGGAAGGATGGGATGGGGCCCGGTGCAGACGCCTTCCGAACCCGCCCCCGTTCAGCGCATCAGCCCCAGCGCCTTGGCGAAGAAGTCCGGCCCGCCGAAATTGCCGGACTTGAGCGCCATCAGCAGGTCGTCGCCGGACCCGGTGGTGCGCAGCACCGGCACGCCGGGGGCGATCTCCGGGCCGACCAGGAAGGCGGGGATGCCCAGCCGGTCCACCGCGGCGCCCGAGGTCTCGCCGCCCGCCACCACCAGCCGCCGCACCCCGGCCGCGACCAGCCGCGCGACGATCTCCGCCGTCGCGTGCTCGATGCGGTGGCTGGTCGCCTCGCGGCCGAAGCGGGCGTGCAGCGCCTCCACGGCGTCGGGCGTGGCGCTCGACGCGATCACCACCGGGCCGGAGGGCAGCCGCTCGGCGGCGAACGCCAGCGCGCGCTCGATCTCCCCGTCTCCGTCCAGCAGCCGCGCCGGGTCCAGCCGCAGCATCGGCATGCTGGCTTCGGCGACGGCGAGCTGTTCCAGCGTGGCGCGCGAGCAGCTGCCCGCCACCACGGCGGCGTGCCCGCCGACCGGAGCCAGCACCGCCCCGGCGTTCCCCGCCGCCAGCCGCACGGTGCCTGCGGCCACCAGCGCGCGGGCGATGCCGAGTCCGAGGCCGGAGGCGCCGGTCGACACCGGCCGCTTGGCCGCCACCGCGCCGATCGTCTCCAGATCGCCGTCCGATACCGCGTCGATGATGGCGGAGCCCATGCCCGCCGCGGCGAGTTCTGCGAGCCGCGCCTCGACGGCGTCGGCGCCCCGCTCGACGGTCGCCCGGTCGACGAGGCCGACGCCGGTTTGCGACTGCCGCGCCAGCACGCGCACCAGGTTGGAGTCGCGCATGGGGTTGAGCGGGTGGTCCTTCAGCGGGCTCTCGTGCAGCGGCACCGGGCCGACGAACAGGTGGCCCATGTAGACGGTGCGTCCGGTTTCCGGGAAGGCCGGGGTGACCATGGCGATGCCGCCGCCCGCCGCCGCGCGCAGCGCGTCGGTGACCGGGCCGATGTTACCCCGGTCGGTGGAGTCGAAGGTCGAGCACACCTTGAACAGCACCCGTGCCGCGCCGCGCGCCGTCAGCCAGCGGTGCGCGTCCAGCGATAGCGCCACCGCCTGTTCGGCGGGGATCGAGCGGCTCTTCAGCGAGACGACGACGGCATCCACCTCCGGCAGCGCCAGCGCGGCGTCCGGCACGCCGATGGTCTGCACCGTGCGCAGCCCCGCGCGCGTCAGCGTGTTGGCGAGGTCCGAGGCCCCGGTGTAGTCGTCGGCGATGCAGCCCAAGGCCAGCGTCATGGCGTTCCCATCCCCCCTCCTATCGTTCGCGGGGACAGGGTAGCGCAGGCCGTGCGGCGCCTCCACCGCCCGTTCGGCGGTGGAGGCGCCGTCACATCATCGCGTAGTTCGGGCCGCCGCTGCCTTCCGGGCAGGTCCAGTCGATGTTCTGCGTCGGGTCCTTGATGTCGCAGGTCTTGCAGTGCAGGCAGTTCTGCGCGTTGATCTGCAGCCGCGGCTCGCCGCCATCGCCACCGGGCCCGGAGCGGACGATCTCGTACACGCCGGCCGGGCAATAGCGGCTCTCCGGCGACTCGTAGAAGGTCAGGTTGACCGACAGCGCCTTCTCCGGGTCCTTCAGGCGCAGGTGGATCGGCTGGTTTTCCTCGTGGTTGGTGTTCGACAGGTACACCGAGGAGAGGCGGTCGAAGCTCACCACGCCGTCCGGCTTGGGGTAGGCGATGGGCTGGCAGGCGCTGGCCGGCTTCAGGCGGTCGTGGTCGGCGGCGTGGCGCAGCGTCCACGGCGCCTTGCCGCGCAGCAGGTAGGTGTCGAGCGCCGCGTAGGCCATCGCCGGCCACAGCCCCCACTTGAACGCTGGCTTGATGTTGCGGGCGGCGTGCAGCTCCCTGGCCAGCCAGCTCGCCTTGAAGGCCGGTTCGTAGCCGACGGCCTCGCACCGGTCCTGCCCGTCGGTGAGCAGGGCGGCGACCGCCTCGGCGGCCAGCATGCCGGACTTCATGGCGGCGTGGCTGCCCTTGATCTTCGGCGCGTTGAGGAAGCCGGCGGTGTCGCCGACCAGCACGCCGCCGGGGAACGTCAGCTTCGGCAGCGACTGCCAGCCGCCCGCCGCGATGGCGCGGGCGCCATAGGCTATGCGCCGGCCGCCCTCGAAGGTCGGGCGGATGGCGGGGTGCGTCTTGAAGCGCTGGAACTCGTCGAAGGGCGAGAGGTGCGGGTTCTCGTAGCCGAGGCCGACCACGAACCCCACCGCCACCAGATTCTCACCCAGGTGATAGAGGAACGAGCCGCCGTAGGTGTCGCTGTCCAGCGGCCAGCCGACGGTGTGGGTGATGCTGCCGGGCCTGTGCTTGGCCGGGTCGATCTCCCACAGCTCCTTGATGCCCAGGCCGTAGACCTGCGGGTCGCTGTCGCGATCGAGGGCGAAGCGGGCGATCACCGTCTTGGCCAGCGAGCCGCGGCAGCCCTCGGCGAAGATGGTCTGGCGGGCGTGCAGCTCCATGCCCGGCGTGAAGAGCGAGGTCGGCTCGCCATCGCGCCCCAGGCCCATGTCGCCGGTGGCGACGCCGCGCACCGCGCCGTCCTCGCCGTACAGCACCTCGGCCGCGGCGAAGCCGGGGAAGATCTCGACGCCCAGCTCCTCCGCTTGGCTCCCCAGCCAGCGGCACACCTTGCCCAGGCTGACGATGTAGTTGCCGTGGTTGCGCAGCGTCGGCGGCGTCGGCAGGCGGAACGAGCCGGTGCGCGTCAGGAACAGGAAGGAATCCTCGCCGGCCGGGGTGTCGAGCGGCGCGCCCTTCTCCTTCCAGTCGGGGATGAGTTCGTCCAGCGCGTGCGGCTCCATCACCGCGCCCGAGAGGATGTGCGCCCCGACCTCGGAGCCCTTCTCCAGCACGCAGACCGACAGGTCGGGTGCCATCTGCTTCAGCCGGATGGCCGCGGCGAGGCCGGACGGGCCGGCCCCGACGATGACCACGTCGTATTCCATCGCTTCCCGGTCGGTGCGCGTCGTCATGTGTCCGGAATCCCCGTCTGGAAAGAAGGGGCGGGACGGCGGCGACCGCCGCCCCGCCGAGGCAGGCTCGGGGGGAACGCCCGGGCAAAGGCCCGGTGTCCGCCGGGGAGCCACTCCGGCGGCGCAGAACTGGTCAAAGCTCCTCCCCCCTCGCGGGGGAGGGGTTGGGGAGAGGGGGAGGAAACGTGGCCGCTTCCAGCGGCGCCACCCTCTCCCCAACCCCTCTCCCGTCAAGGGAGAGGGGCTTTCTTGCTTTAGAGCTGGCTCTCGTCCAGCGCCATCACCGTGGCCGCACCATCGACCACCGACGCGCGGAAGCCCTCGACCTGACCCAGCAGGTGCTCGGCGTAGAAGCGCGCGGTCACCGGCTTGGCGGCCAGGAAGCCGTCGTCCGAAGCACCCTCGGCGAGTTTGCGCAGCGCCGCCCGGGCGCCGATGCCCAGGTAATGCCCGCCGGCCACCAGGCCGAAGGCGTTCAGCAGCGGCACCGCCGCGGCGGCGACCAGCGCCGGCTCCCCCGCGTGGGCGAGGATCCACGCCGCCATCTCGCCGACGCGGCGGGCGGCGACGCCCAACTCGCGGCCCAGCGCCTGGAGGTTGGCGTCGGCGGATCCCGCCATCGCCTCGGCGTTCCTGGCCACGTCGTCGAGGTAGGCGGTGAGGCCGGCGCCCTTGTCGCGCAGCAGCTTGCGGTTCACCAGATCGTTGCCCTGGATCGCCGTGGTGCCCTCGTAGATCGTGGTGATGCGGGCGTCGCGCAGGTGCTGCGCGGCCCCGGTCTCCTCGATGTAGCCCATGCCGCCGTGCACCTGCACGCCGAGCGAGGCGATGTCCTGCCCCGTCTCGGTGCTCCAGCCCTTGGCGATGGGGGTCAGCAGCTCCTCCAGCGTCGCCGCGGACGCGCGGGTGGCCGGGTCGGCGGCGTGGTGGCGGACGTCGTGCGCGGCCGCCGCGGTGTAGAGGATGCCGCGCATCGCCTCGATGCGAGCCTTCATGCTCATCAGCGTGCGGCGCACGTCGGGGTGGTTGACGATCGGCGTGCGGGCGGCGCCCGTCCAGCCGGCCGGCGTGCCCTGCACCCGCTCGCGGGCGTAGGACAGCGCCTGCTGGTAGGCGCGCTCGGCGATCGACAGGCCCTGCAGGCCGACCGACTGCCGGGCGTGGTTCATCATGACGAACATGTAGGCGAGGCCGTTGTGCGGCTCGCCGACCAGCCAGCCGCGCGCGCCGCCCTGGTCGCCGAAGGACAGCACGGCGGTCGGGCTGGCGTGGATGCCCAGCTTGTGCTCCAGCGACACGCAGGCCACGTCGTTGCGCGCGCCGACGGAGCCGTCTTCGTTCACCAGGAACTTCGGCACCACGAACAGCGAGATGCCCTTCACCCCGGCCGGAGCGTCCGGCAGGCGCGCCAGCACCAGATGGACGATGTTCTCCGTCAGGTCGTGGTCGCCGTAGGTGATGAAGATCTTCTGGCCGAACACCTTGTAGCTGCCGTCGCCCGCCGGCTCCGCCCGGGAGCGGATGGCGGCGAGGTCGGAGCCGGCCTGCGGCTCGGTCAGGTTCATGGTGCCGGTCCACTCGCCCGACACCATGCGCGGCAGGTAGGTCTGCTTGATCTCCTCCGAGGCGAACTGCTGGAGCGCGTTGACCGCACCCTGCGTCAGCATGGGGTTCAGCGCGAAGGCCATGTTGGCGGCGTGCCACATCTCCTGCACGGCGGTGTTCAGCACGTTGGGCAGGCCCATGCCGCCCCACTGCGCGTCGAAGGGCAGGCCGTTCCAGCCGCCCTCGACCAGCGTGTTCCAGGCGTCGCGCCACCCCTCGGGCGTGGTGACGGCGCCGTCGTTCCATTTGGCGCCGGTGGTGTCGCCGACGCGGTTCAGCGGGGCGAGCAGGCCGCCGGCGATCTTGCCGGCCTCCTCCAGGATGGAGTCGCGCAGCTCCTCGGTGGCTTCCTCGTAGCCGGGCAGGGCGGCCACGGCGGCGATGTCGGCGACCTCGTCCAGCGTGAAGCGGATGTCGCGCAGCGGGGCGGTGTAGGTCATGCTCAGAGCTCCTTGGCGATCTGCCGCAGCACGTATTTCTGGATCTTGCCGGTCGAGGTCTTCGGCAGGGCGCGGAAGACCACCGTGCGCGGCGCCTTGAAGTGCGCCATGTGCTCGCGGCAGAAGGCGATGATGTCGGCCTCGGTGGCCGTCGCGCCGTCCTTCAGGGTGACGAAGGCGCAGGGCGTCTCGCCCCACTTTGGGTCGGGGCGGGAGACCACGGCGGCCTCCAGCACGTCGGGATGGCGGTACAGCACGTCCTCGACCTCGATGGTCGAGATGTTCTCGCCGCCGGAGATGACGATGTCCTTGGAGCGGTCCTTGATCTCCAGGTAGCCGTCCTCGTGCCACACCGCGAGGTCGCCGGTGTGGAACCAGCCGCCGGAGAACGCCTCTTGCGTGGCCGTTTGGTTCTTCAGGTAGCCCTTCATGACGTTGTTGCCGCGCATGAAGACCTCGCCCATGGTCTTGCCGTCCTTCGGCACCGCCTCCAGCGTGGTTGGGTCGGCGACCATGACCGCCTCCAGCATCGGGCCGCGCACGCCCTGGCGGGACTTCAGCACCGACTTCTGGTCGATCTCCAGGCCGTCCCACTTCTCATGCCAGACGCACAGCGTCACCGGGCCGTACACCTCGGTCAGGCCGTAGACGTGGGTGACCTCCCAGCCCATGCGCTCCATGCCGGCGATCACCGCGGCGGGCGGGGCGGCGCCGGCGGTCATCACCTTCACCTTGTGGTCGATGCCGGCCTTCATCTCGGCCGGCGCGTTGTTGATCATGTTCAGCACGATCGGCGCGCCGCAGAAGTGCGTGACCTTCTCGTCGCGGATGGCGGCCAGCACGGCGTCGGGGCGCACGGCGCGCAGGCAGACCGAGGTACCGGCGACCACCGCCAGCGTCCACGGGAAGCACCAGCCGTTGCAGTGGAACATCGGCAGCGTCCACAGGTAGACCGGGCCGTCGCCCATGCTCCAGGACAGCGCGTTCGACACCGCGTTCAGGTAGGCGCCGCGGTGGTGGTAGACGACGCCCTTCGGGTTGCCGGTGGTGCCGGAGGTGTAGTTCAGCGTGATCGCGTCCCACTCGTCGGCCGGCATGGTCCACGGGAAGTCGGCGTCGCCGGTGGCCAGCAGCGCCTCGTAATCGCATTCGCCGAACAGCTCGCCGCCCGCGTACTGCGGGTCGTCGATGTCGATGACCGGGATCGGTGCCTTCATGGCGGCGACGGCGGGCTTGCCGATCTTCGAGAACTCGCGGTCGCAGAGGAGGATCTTCGCCTCGCTGTGCTCCAGCATGAAGGTGATGGCGGCGGCGTCCAGACGGGTGTTCATGGCGTTGAGCACGGCGCCGGCCAGCGGCACGCCGAAATGCGCCTCGAACAGCTCGGGCGTGTTGGCGGCCAGCACGGCGACGGTGTCGTTCTTGCCGATGCCGCGCTTGGTCAGCGCCGAGGCCAGCTTGCGGACGCGCACGAAGGTGTCCGCCCAGGTGCGGCGGATCGGGCCGTGCACGACGGCGACGCGGTCGGGCCAGACGCTGGCGGCGCGCTCCAGGAACGTCAGCGGCGTCAGCGCGACGTGGTTGGCGGCGGTCTTGTCGAGATGCAGGCTGAACGGGCTGGCAGCACCCATGGTATCGCTTCCTCACTCCAGAGCGTCGACGCGTTGGTCGCATCGTTGGCCCGGAGGGTAGCGGCCCGGGTTTGCGCAAGTTTCTCCGAATTGTTGCGAATTGTGTTCCTCCCTCCCCACGCCCCGCGGGGGGAGGGAAGGGGCCCGCGAAGCGGGAAGGGTGGGGGCTGCGGCTTCGGGGGAAGCCCGTTGCCCCCACCCAACCCTCCCCCGCCGGAGGCAGGGGAGGGCTTTAATTCACCCAGGTGACGTCCGCCGCGAACAGGTAGCCGGCCCCGTACACCGTGCGGATCAGTTTCGGCGAGCGCGGGTCCGGCTCCAGCTTCTTGCGGATGCGCGAGATGCGCACGTCCACCGCGCGCTCGAAGGGCAGGTCGCCGCGGTCCAGCTCCTCGCTCTGCAGCTGCTCGCGCGACAGCACGCGGCGCGGCGCCTTGAGGAGCGCGCTGAGCAGCGCCGCCTCCGCCGCGGTCAGCGTCTCCTTGCGGCCGTCGTCGGATGTGAGCGTCAGGTCGCCGACGTCGAAGGTCCAGCCGGCGAAGCGCGCCTTGGCCGTGGACGCGCCGCGGCCGGCGGCCATCAGCTGCTCGCGCCGGCGGATCACCGTGTTGACGCGGGCGACCAGCTCGCGCGGCTCGAACGGCTTCACGATGTAGTCGTCGGCGCCCAGCTCCAGCCCCAGCACGCGGTCGGACACATCGCCGCGGCCGGTCAGCACGATGACGCCGAAGCGCACGTCCTCCCACAGCTCGCGCACCAGGGTCAGGCCGTCCATGTCGGGCAGGCCGAGGTCGACGATGGCGACGTCCGGCGGCTCGCGGCGGATCGCCGCCTTCCCGGCCTTGCCGGACCCGAAGACCGACACAGCGTACCCGAAGGCGCCGAGCGTCGTGCGCAGCAGATCGCGGACATCGGGATCGTCGTCGACGACGTAGATGAGCTTCTTCGCGGCCATGCGCCTTGTGCGTTTCCCCGGTTTTCTTTTGTCAGGCGTCGGCCGGAAGACGTATGGCCGCCGCCAGTTCGCTCTTTTCCCACGGTTTGCCGAGAATGACCAGACCTTCGGCTTCGCCGTGCTCCTCGGTCGAGAAACCGCTGACCAGGATCACCTGCACGTCGGGCCGCGCCGCGCGCAGGTGGCGGGCCAGGGTCAGGCCGGAGACGCCGGGCATGACGATGTCCGACACCACCAGCCGCAGGTCGTCGATCTGCTCCGCCAGCTCCATCGCCTCCTCGCCGTTGGACGCCTCGATCACCGACAGCCCGAGGTCGATGAGCTGCTGGCGCAGCACGAGGCGCACGTCGTCGTCGTCCTCCACCACCAGCGCCAGCATGCCGCGGCAGGCCGAGGGCAGGGCGCCCGCCGCGACCGGGCCGGGCGTGTCGTCGGGGATGGGCGCCTCGGCCTCGGGCAGCAGCAGGGTGATGGACGTGCCGGCGCGCGGCGCGCTGTCGATGCGGATGTAGCCGCCGGACTGTTTGACGAAGCCGTAGACCATCGACAGGCCGAGGCCGGAGCCCAGCGCCTTGGTGGTGAAGAACGGCTCGAAGGCGCGGGCGGCGGCGCCGGGGGCGAAGCCGTTGCCGGTGTCGCGCACCTGGATCCCGACGTAGCGGCCGGCGGCCGGCGGCTCGTCGAAGCCGCCCGCCGCCGGGTCGGCGCAGGGGGTCACAGAGACGGTCAGCGTGCCGCCCTCCGGCATGGCGTCGCGGCTGTTGAGCGCGAGGTTGACCAGCGCGTTCTCCAGCTGCGTCGGGTCGGCCACCGCCCAGGCGGCGTCCTCCGCTCCCGGCGTGACGAGGACGATGCTGGCCGGCAGGGAGCGGCGCAGCAGCACCGCCGTCTCGCGCACCAGCGCGCACACCTCCACCGGCTGCGGCTTCAGCGGCTGCCGGCGGGAGAAGGCGAGCAGGCGGGCGGTGATGTCGGCGCCGCGGCGGCTGGCGCGCTGGGCGGGCTCCAGGTAGCCGGTCAGCTCCTCCAGGTCGGCGAAGCGCTCGCGCGCCACCGCGAGGTTGCCCAGGATGATGGTCAGCAGGTTGTTGAAGTCGTGCGCCAGCCCGCCGGCCAGCTGGCCGACCGCCTTCAGCCGCTCCGCCTCCTCCAGGTGGCGCTGGCGCTCGGTCTCGTCGGTGACGTCCAGCGTCAGCACGAAGAAGCCGAGCACGGCGCCGCCGGCACCCTGCTGCGGCAGCACCGTGTTGCGGGTGATCAGCGGCCGGACGCCGAGCGCGACCGTGTATTCGAAGGTGGTCGTCTCGCCGGTGCGGGCGCGCGTCAGGGCGGGCGAGAGGTGGTCGTAGGCGTCGGCGGTCAGCGCCTCGCGCAGGCGGCGGCCGAGCACCGGGCCGCGCCGTGTGTGCGGCAGCTCGCACCAGCGCCGGTTGACGAAGCGCAGCCGCTCCTGGCCGTCCAGGTAGGCGATGGCGGCGGGGATGGCGTCGAGGATCAGGCGCTGCCGCGCCTCGGCGTTCTCCAGCGCCGCGGTGCGCTCCTTGACGCGGCTGTCGAGGGTGGCGATGTCGTCCTTCACCCGGCGCACCATGCCGTCGAAGGTGGCGGCGAGGTCGCCGATCTCGTCGTTGCGGACGATGCCGCTCCGGGCGTCCAGGTTGCCGGCGCGCACCTGCGCCGCGGTGTCGGCGAGCCGGCGCAGCGGGCTGACCAGCCGCCGCGCGCCGACGTAGCCCAGGCCGCCACCCACCGCCATGATGACCAGCGACACGGCGAACAGCCGGTTGCCCAGCTCGGTCGAGGAGCTGCGCAGCTCCTCCTCGTAGACGCTGGAGGCGATGTACCAGTCCAGGCCCGGCTCGTGCCGCACCCAGGTGATCTTCTCGTAGGCGTAGTTGTTGGGATCGCTCGGCTTGTCCCAGAGGTAGCGCAGGTAGCGGTTCTCGTGCGCCGCCCGCATCAGCGCCTCGCCGATGAAGGCGCCGGTGGACGGGTCGCGCAGGTCGCCGAACGCCGTGCCCTCGATGTTGGCGTTCGGGTGGATCAGCATCCGCCGCGTGGAATCGAAGATGTAGACGTAGCCCGTGCGGGCGATGCGGATGTTGCGCAGCGCCTGGCGCAGGTCCTCGATGGCCTCGCCCATGCGGCGCTCGATCACCGCGTCCATGTCGTCGAGGTAGGCGCCGGCGCCGATCACCAGCCCGTGCCGCTTCAGGTCGCGGAAGTACGACATCTTCTGCGCCCGCGGGTCGGTGCCCGCCTCGGCGCCGGGCCGCTTCCAGGGATAGGTGTGGTAGCCCTCGCCCTCGCGCCGCGCCCGCTCGATGATGGTCGGCACGATGTAGCGCCCCTGCTGGTCCTGCAGCTCGGCGGCGCTCTGGCCGATCCAGTCGGGGTCGGCGTGCGACAGCAGCACGGCGTCGTAGTTGGTCAGCCAGATGTAGTCGTCCTTGCCGGTCTTGAACGCCCGGAGGCCGTCGTAGATCAGGCGCTCCGCCTCGGCGCGGGTGATCTCGCCGCGCTCGTGGCGGTCGAGGACGTAGTCGATGTAGCCGGCGGCCAGCGTCACCCGGGCCCGCATCTCCGACTTGAAGGTGTCGATGATGGTGGTGCGCTGCTCCTCGATGTTGGAGCGGATGCGGCCGACCATCTCGTGCACGTTGTCGAGGATGGTGCGGCTGGCGTCGAGTTCGATCTGGTACGCCTTCTCCTTCACCAGCGGCACGGACAGCAGGTAGTAGGCGGAGGAGAACAGCACGACCACCAGCAGCACGCTGGAGAACAGGCGGAGGAACAGGCGGGAGTGGGCCATGGCACCGGACGCGGCGGAGGCGGACGGGCGGACTGTGGACCCGATGGCCTTGATGGGGCAAGGGTGATGCTGTCCCTCCCCTGCCTCCGGCGGGGGAGGGAGGGACCCGCGCAGCGGGAGGGTGGGGGCTACGGCCTCTCGGGCAGGCCGCTGCCCCCACCCAACCCTCCCCCAGCAGGGCTGGGGGAGGGCTCGGGCCGCTGCCGCAAATTTTTGCAGCCGACACAATTCGTCACAATTGGGGGAAAATCAGGAAACAATGGGTTGGTAGGAACATCCCCCATTAAAACCAAGTTTCGGGGGAAACATGTCCGATCCTGTCTACCAGCGGGTTCGCCAGAATCCGAAGTTCCAGGCGCTGGTCCAGAAGCGGGGACGGCTGGCGCTGGTCCTGTCGCTGATCGTGCTGGTGTCCTACTACGCGCTGATGATGGCCGTCGCCTTCGCGCCCGACGCGCTGCGCACGCCCGTCGGGCAGGGATCGGCCATCTCCATCGGGTTCCCGATCGCCGCCGTCATCATCGTCATCTCCTGGCTGCTGACCGGTGTCTACTCGTACTTCGCCAACGGCGAGTTCGAAGACCTCAACAACCAGATCGTGGCGGAGAGCGAGCGATGAGCAAGGCCTTTCTCGGCACCCTCGCCGCGGCCCTGCTGGCCGCCGGCCCGGCGCTCGCGGCCGGCGACATGGGCGCCGCCGACAAGCAGGCGGTCAACCCCACCGCCATCGCCATGTTCGTGGCCTTCGTCGGCCTGACGCTGGCCATCACCTACTGGGCCGCCAAGCGCACCCGCACCGCGTCGGACTTCTACACGGCGGGCGGCGGCATCTCCGGCTTTCAGAACGGCCTGGCCATCGCCGGCGACTACATGTCGGCGGCGACGCTGCTCGGCCTGTCGAGCATGGTGTACCTGACCGGCTTCGACGGCGTGGCCTACATCGTCAGCTTCTTCGTCGGCTGGCCGATCATCCTGTTCCTGATGGCGGAGCGCCTGCGCAACCTGGGCCGCTTCACCTTCGCCGACATCGCGTCCTACCGCCTTGATCAATCCAAGGTGCGCACCTTCGCGGCGATGGGCTCGCTGACCGTGGTGTGCTGCTATCTGGTGGTGCAGATGGTCGGCGCCGGCCAGCTCATCAAGCTGCTGTTCGGCCTGGACTACGCGATCGCCGTGGTGCTGGTGGGCGTGCTGATGGTGATCTACGTCACCTTCGGCGGCATGATCGCCACCACCTGGGTGCAGATCATCAAGGCCTGCCTGATGCTGGGCGGCGGCCTGCTGCTGCTGCTGCTGGTGCTGGTGCAGTTCGGCTTCAGCCTGGAGACCATCGCCGCCAAGGCCACCGCCGCCCACAAGGCCGGCGTCAAGATCATGGGCCCGGGCGCGCTGCTGGCCGACCCGGTGTCGACGGTGTCGATGTCGCTGGGCCTGGTGTTCGGCACCTCGGCGCTGCCGCACATCATGATGCGCTTCTTCACCGTCCCGAACGCCAAGGAGGCGCGCAAGAGCGTGTTCGTGGCGTCGGGCCTGATCGGCGCCTTCTTCCTGGTGGTCGCCATCCTCGGCATGGCCGCGATCTCCATCGTCGGCACCGACCCGAAGTACTTCGAGGGCGGCGCGGTCGGCGGCAAGCTGATCGGCGGCAACAACATGCCGATCATGCACCTGGCCCAGGCGATGGGCGGCGACCTGCTGCTCGGCTTCATGTCGGCGGTGGCCTTCGCGACCATCCTGGCGGTGGTGGCGGGCCTGGCGCTGGCCGGCGCGTCCTCCATCGCGCACGACCTCTACGCCCGCGTCATCTGCAAGGGCAAGGCGACCGAGGCGCAGGAGATGCGCGTGTCCAAGCTGTCGTCGCTGGCGCTGGGCGTCATCGGCGTGGTGCTGGGCATCCTGTTCGAGAAGCAGAACGTCGCCTTCCTGGTCGGCCTGACCTTCGGCATCGCGGCCTCGGCCAACTTCCCGGTGCTGATCCTGTCCATGTACTGGAAGGGCCTGACCACCCGCGGCGCGCTGTGGGGCGGTCTTGCCGGCCTCATCTCGGCGGTGACGCTGGTCATCCTGTCGAAGACGGTGTGGGTCGCGGTGATCGGGTACGCGCAGCCGATCTTCCCGTACGAGCACCCGGCGCTGTTCTCCATGTCGCTGGCGTTCCTGGTGACCATCGTGGTCTCCAAGCTGGACAGCAGCGCCCGCGCCAAGGCGGAGATCGCCGCCTACGAGGACCAGTACGTCCGCTCGCAGACCGGCATCGGCGCCGCCGCCGCGTCGGCGCACTGAGCTGGCGCACCGTTCGGGGGAGAAGGGCCGGGGGCGGCGACGCCTCCGGCCTTTTTCCATTCATCAGCGTCCGATGCGTCCCACGGCCGCATCGCGCCCGGCGGCGTTCCGCGGTATGACGGGGGTCGCGCGCGACCGGAGCTTCCGCGTTTGTTGGGCAACGTGACCACCAACGAAACATGCCCGCTGCGGCTGGCGGGATACTCCTGCCAGGGGTGCACGTCGGAAGGCGCGCCCTTCTGCACCCGCACCCACGCCCCGGTGTACAGCTACGTCGCCGCCTTCGCGCTGCTCGCCATCCTGGTCGCCATCTTCGTCATCTCCCTGCACGTCTATTTCCCGGCGAACCGTTAGTCCGGATCCCCAATCAACCACCCTTCGAAGGGTTATTGACAAGCGCCGCCGCGCCGGGTAGATGAGAATGATTATCAGTTGCGGACTAATCAAATCGGGGGATTGAAAACGGTGACGACGGAGAACGCCGACCCGGGGCCACAGCGCCCCGGCGGGGACGCCAGCGCGGAGCCGGGCGCGGTGGAGGTGGTCGAGGCCGCCGACCTGCTGCGCGGCGCCAACGAGATCGTCATCCGCCACGCGGGCCAGAACTACCGCCTGCGCATCACGCGGGCCAACAAGCTGCTTCTGATCAAGTAACGCCTCCCACACTCCGTCCCAGCCAGCCAGCGCATCCCGCGCGAGCCAGCCAGGCCATCGTCCAACGCTCATTCATGGACCTGACCCATGCTCGCTTCGCGCTCGCTGCCGTATCTGGCGCCCTTGCCATTCGTCCTTCTGTTCGCACCTCCCGCCCTGGCCGCGGATGACGCCGTCCAGCTCGGCCCGGTGTCGGTCACCGCCACCCGCTCGGAAAAGTCCGTCTACGACACGCCGCAGACCGTCACCGTGATCGGCGGGGAGGAGCTGGAGCGCCGCAGCCAGGGCAGCCTGCGCGACATCACCCGCTACGAGCCCGGCATCGACATCGGCAACCAGCCGGCGCGGGCGGGCTCCACCAACTACACGATCCGCGGCATCGGCGAGAACCGGGTGCGCGTGCAGATCGACGGCGTGCGCGTCCCGGACTTCCCGGAATCCAACGCCGGCCCCGGCACCTACACCCGCGACTTCGTCGACCTAGAGACGCTGAAGCGCGTGGAGATCGTGCGCGGCCCGGCCTCCGCCCTGTACGGCAGCGACGCCATCGGCGGCGTCGTCGCCTACGTCACCAAGGACCCGGAGGACTATCTGGCGCGCGTCGGCAAGGACTGGGCGGCGGTGGTCAAGGGCGGCTACGACTCCGCCGACAACAGCCTGTCCAAGACGCTGATCGCCGCCGCCCGCGCCGCTTGGGCCGACGTGATGGTCGCCTACACCCGCCGCGACGGCCATGAGGTCAAGCCGAACGGCAGCGTCGCGCCGAACCCGCAGGACTTCGGCTCCAACAACGTGCTGGCCAAGCTGGTGGTGCGGCCGAGCGAGTCCGACAAGCTGCGCTTCACCGTGGAGTCCTTCCAGCGCCGCACCGAGACCGACGTGCTGAGCGAGCGCACCGCCACCGTGCTGAACAGCTTCGGCGACGACGACACCAAGCGCCTGCGCGTCAGCGTCGATCACGTCCACACCGCTCCCATCGGCTTCGTCGACCGGCTGGAGTGGCGGCTCTACGCCACCCGCGTCACCCGCGGCGAGGACACCGAGCAGCTGCGCCGCAGCGGCACCACGCTGTCCCGCCGCATGACCAACCTGGACTTCCGCCAGTCCATCGTCGGCGGCGACGTGCAGATGACCAGCGCGGCGACGCTGTTCGGGCTGAAGAACACCTTCACCTACGGCGCCAGCCTCGACCGCGCCGAGACCAGCCGCCCGCGCGACCGCTACGAGACCAACCTCGCCACCGGCGCGGTGACGCGCAGCTTCTCCGGCGGTCCCGGCGTGCCGGCCGAGGTGTTTCCGAACAAGAACTACCCGGACACCACCACCATCCAGGCCGGCGCCTACGTGCAGGACGAGGTGGCGGCCGGGCGCTTCACCTTCACGCCGGCGGTGCGCGTCGACTACTACAAGATGACGCCGCACCCCGACGCCGAGTTCCGCACCAGCAACTCGGCCAACCGCCCGGTGCAGGAGGTGTCGGACTTCGCGGTGTCGCCCAAGCTCGGCGTCACCTACGCGCTGACCGAGCAGTACAAGCTCTACGGCCTGTACGCCCGTGGCTTCCGCAGCCCGCCGTTCGACAGCGCCAACAACGGCTACGTCAACGGGCCGCAGCGGTACGAGATGCTGCCCAACCCCGACCTGAAGGCGGAAACCAGCCACGGCTTCGAGGCCGGCCTGCGCGGCCGCTTCGCCGGCGGCAGCAGCTTCGGCGTCAACGCCTTCTACAACCTGTACGACGACTTCATCGACAGCCAGGTCATCGGCACCCGCAGCGGCATCACGCAGTACCAGTACCGCAACCTGCCGCAGGTCGAGATCTGGGGCCTGGAGGCGCGCGGCGAGTGGCGCCTGGCCCCGGAATGGGCGGTGTTCGGCACCGCCGCCTACGCCCGCGGCAAGGACACCAGCACCGGCCTGCCGGTGGACAGCGTGGCGCCGCTCACCGGCGTTCTCGGCGTGCGCTACGACCACGCTTCGGGCTTCGGGGCGGAGGTGATCGGCCGCGGCGCCGCCAAGCACGAGCGCGTCAGCCAGCCGTCCTACTTCCAGACGCCCAGCTACGTCGTCGCCGACGCCACCGTGTCCTACGAGTACGACCCGACGGTGACCATCAACGCCGGCGTCTTCAACATCTTCGACCGCAAGTACTTCGGCTACCGCGACGTGACCGGCGTCGCCGCGAACCGGGCCGACCTCGACCGCTTCGCCCGGCCCGGCCGCACGGTCGGCGTCAACGCCACCATCCGCTGGTGATGCCATGACCCGTCTGGTTGTCCTCCTCGCCGCCCTGCTGTCCCTGGCCTCGCCCGCGTGGGGCAAGAGCGTGCTGTTCCTCGCCGCCCAGCCGACCCAGGCCGGGAAGTTCCAGCGCATTCAACCGCTGGCGGCCGAGATGGGGCTGGAGGTCGAGTACCGCTTCGTCGAGACGCTGCCTCCGGACGTCGGGGCGGCCGAGCTGTCCCGCTACGGCCTCGTCGTCATCGACGCGCCGTACGGGGCGGCGCTTGGGGCCGCCCAGGCCAGGCTGGGGCCGGTGATGAAGGGGATCACCGCGCCCTGGCTGTGGATCCAGTCGAAGACCGTCGAATCCAGCGGCGTGCCCGAGGACATGGCGCAGCTCCTGCGCACCTACTACATGAACGGCGGGCGGGCGAACTTCAGCGGCTTCCTGTGCCAGATCGACCGGACGGTCTTCCGCGCGGAGCGGGCGGCGTGCGCGCCGCCGCAGGAGTTCCCCGACGCCGCCATCTACCACCCCGATCATCCCGGCCGCGTCTTCCCCGATCTCAAGGCCTATCTGGCGTGGAAGGGGATCGACCCGGCCACCCGGCCGCCGGTGGTGGCGATCCTCTTCCACCAGGCCTATCTCGGCGCCGAGCTGACCGGGTTCCTCGACGACATGGTGCGCCGCATCGAGGCGACCGGCGCGGTCGCGTTGCCGCTCTACACGCCGGCGATGGGGAACGGCGACATCACGCGGCTGGTGTCGGTGGGCGACGCCCGGGTCGCCGACGTGCTGATCAACACGCAGATCGTTCTCAACGCCGAGGGCCGCAAGGCGGAGTTCGAGCGGCTCGGCATCCCCGTCCTGCAGGCCATGCCCTACCGCAAGGGCGAGCAGGCGGACTGGGAGCAGGACACCGCCGGCGTCTCCACCACCGACATCCCCTTCTATCTGGCGCAGCCGGAATACGCCGGCATCAGCGATCCGATCATGGCCGCCTTCACCCGCAAGGCGGACGGCGACATCGTCACCATCGACGCGCAGGCGCGCGCGGTGGTGAACAAGGCGCTGGCGCTGACCCGCCTGCAGCGGACGCCGAACGCCGAGAAGAAGGCGGCGATCCTGTTCTGGAACTACCCGCCGGGCGAGAAGAACCTCGGCGCCTCCTTCCTCAACCTGCCGCGCAGCCTGGAGAGCACGCTCGACGCGCTGAACGCCGCCGGCTACCGCGTCGACACGCGCGGCGAGGAGGCGCTGGTCGAGGACCTGACCGCGCTGCTGTCGCCCTTCTACCACGACGACGAGCTGGAGGATCTGCTGAAGCGCGGGCTGGCCGAGGCGTTCCCGATCGCCCGCTACCGCGCGTGGTTCGACGCCCTGCCGCAGGACGTGCGCGCCGCGGTGACCGGCCGCTTCGGCGACCCGGAGACGTCCGCCATGGCCGCCGAGGTGGACGGTGAGCGCGTGTTCGTGGTGCCGCGCCTGAAGCTCGGCAACGTCACCATCCTGCCGCAGCCGCCGCGCGGCGAGAAGTTCGACGACCGCGAAAAGGCGATGTACCACGACACCAAGGTGCCGCCCTCGCACTTCTACCTCGCCACCTACCTGTGGGCGCGCGAGCAGTTCGGCGCCGACGCCCTGATCCACTACGGCACCCACGGCACCGAGGAGTGGCAGCCGGGCAAGGAGCGTGGGCTGTCGGTGGTCGACTTCCCCTACCTCGTGCTCGGCGACACGCCGGTGCTCTACCCGTACATCGTCGACAACATCGGCGAGGCGTTGCAGACCAAGCGGCGCGGCCGGGCGGTCACCATCTCGCACGCCACGCCGTCCTTCGCGCCGGCCGGGCTGCACGGCGACATCAACCGCCTGCACGACATGCTGCACACGTGGCTGAACATGGACGACGGCGAGGTCAAGGCGAAGACCGCCGCCGACCTCCGCGCCCTCGTGATCGAGCTGAAGATCGACAAGGACATGGGCATCGACCCGGCGGCCATCGACCGCGATTTGCGGGCGTTCGTCGATTCCCTGCACAACCACCTGCACGATCTGGCGCTGCAACAGCAGCCGCTCGGCCTCGCCACCTTTGGACAGCCGGCGGAATCCGACCTGCGGCTGTTCACCGTGATGCAGATGCTCGGCCGGCCGCTCCTGACCGCGCTGATGCCCGACGACCCGGAGGAGATGGTCGTCACCGACTACACCAAGCTGCGCGACACCGAGGCGTGGCGCCTGCTCGACCGCCACGTCCGCAACGGCGAGTCGTACGCCGGCAACCCCGCGGTGGCGGATCTGCTGGAGAAGGGCCGCGGCTTCTGGCTGGCGCTGGCCGGCAACCAGGAGAACGAGGGGCTGCTGGCCGGCCTCGCCGGGCGGCTGGTGCCGACCTCCTACGGCGGCGACCCGATCAAGAACCCGGACAGCCTGCCGACGGGCCGCAACCTCTACGGCTTCGACCCGTCGCGCGTGCCCACCAAGCAGGCCTGGGAGGCCGGGCGCGAGGCCGCCGAGAAGCTGATCGAGCAGCACCGGCAGGCCAACGGCCGCTACCCGGAGAAGCTGGCCTTCTCCCTGTGGTCGGTGGAGACCATGCGCCACTTCGGCATGCTGGAGGCGCAGGCGCTGGCGGTGATGGGCTTCCGCCCGACCTGGGACGCCGGCGGCCGCATCACCGGCGTCGAGGCGATCCCGGCGGCCGAGCTGAAGCGCCCGCGGGTGGACGCGGTGATCTCCGCCACCGGCCTCTACCGCGACCATTTCCCGAACGTCATGAAGATGCTGGCCGAGGCCGCCAAGAAGGCGTCGGAGCTGGACGAGCCCGGCAACGCCGTCGCCGCCAACGCCCGCCGGATTGAGACCGCGCTGCTCGGCCAGGGCGTGCCGGCGGCGGAGGCGAAGCGGCTGGCGCAGACGCGCGTGTTCTCCTCGGAGTCCGGCGCCTACGGCACCGGGCTGGACAACGCCACGCTGGCCTCGGACACCTGGGGCACCGGCAAGGACGGCAAGGAGGACCGCGCCGAAGGCGACCGCAAGCTGGCCAACCTCTACCTGAACCGCATGCAGTTCGCCTACGGGCCGGACGAGTCCAAGTGGGGCGAGAAGCCCCCGGTGAACGCCTTCGCCGAGCATCTGAAGGGCGTGGACGGCGCGCTGCTGTCGCGCAGCTCCAACCTCTACGGCATGCTCACCACCGACGACCCGTTCCAGTATCTGGGCGGCATAGGGCTGGCGGTGCGCCAGCTCACCGGCAAGTCGCCGGAGCTGTACATCTCCAACCTGCGCGAGTCCGGCAACCCGCGCACCGAGACCGCCGCCGGCTTCCTCGCCAAGGAGATGAAGAGCCGCTACTTCCACCCCGGCTGGATCTCGGAGATGCAAAAGCAGGGCTACAGCGGCACGCTGGAGATCCTGGACACCGTCAACAACCTGTGGGGCTGGCAGGCGACCGCGCCCGAGGTGGTGCGCGACGACCAGTGGGACGAGCTGAAGGCCGTCTACGTCGATGACAAGCTGAACCTCGGCATCAAGGAGTGGTTCGAGAAGAACAACCCGCACGCCCAGGCCCAGGTCATCGAGCGCATGCTGGAAGCCGCCCGCAAGGAGTACTGGCACGCCGACCCCAAGGACGTCGCCCAGCTGGCGCAGCGCTGGCAGGAGTTGGCGGAGCGCTACGACGTCACCACCGACAACAAGACGTTCCAGGCCTTCGTCGCCCAGGCCGCCGGCTTCGGCCTGAGCGACGCCGCACCCCCGGCGGAGGCGGCGCCTCCGGCCCCGGAGCCCGCCGCCCAGTCCCAGCCCCAACCGCAAGCCCAGCCCGTGCAGGGACAGAAGCTGGAGAAGCAGGAGCAGGCGGCCGATCCGGCGCCCTTCCCCTGGTCGATGCCCGCCGCCGTGCTGATCACCCTCCTGGCCTTCGTCGCCGGCGCGCGCCACCAGTCGCGCCGCCCCTCGCGCGTCTTCGTCTCACAAGGACTCTGAGCCCATGCAAGCCTCCATCGAGACCATCCTGTACCAGGCCAGCCAGCTGTTCATGCTGCCGGTGCTGCTGGCGGTGGTCGTGCTGTTCCTCTACGCCTTCTACGCGCTGGGCGCGTTCCTCTGGCAGGCGCGGCAGCGCTGGGCGGGGGAGGGGGCCGGCTTCGACCTGCTGGCGACCTGGTGCGACGACCACCGCCTGACCGCCACCGAGCTGGAGACCCTCGCCTTCAAGCGGCTGGAGGCGCCGCGCATCGCCACCCGCGTGGCGCCGATGCTGGGCCTCGTCGCCACCATGATCCCGATGGGTCCGGCGCTGAAGTCGCTGGCCGACGGGCAGCTGGCGGCGGTCAGCGCCAACCTGACCGTCGCCTTCTCGGCGGTGATCCTGGCGCTGCTGGCGGCCTCCATCACCTACCTGATCGTCAACGTCCGCCGCCGCTGGTACGCCGAGGAACTGCTGGAGATCGAGCACCGCCGCACCGGCCGCCCCGACATCCAGACCGCCAACGACGCGCCCGAGGCCGTCTACGCCCTGGCCCAGGGGGATGCGACGTGAGCCAGAAGCTGCTGGAGGAGGCGGAGGCGGACGACCCGATCCTCTCCGTCGTCAACCTGATCGACGTGTTCCTGGTGATCATCGCGGCGCTGCTGCTGGCGGCGGCGAACAACCCGATGAATCCGTTCAGCGCCGACAAGGTCACCATGATCAAGAACCCCGGCCAGCCGGACATGGAGATCGTCGTGAAGGATGGCGAGAAGCTCGAACGCTACAAGTCCAGCGGCAGTGTCGGCCAGGGCGAGGGCACCAAGGCCGGCGTCGCCTACCGCTTGAAGGACGGCTCCATGCTCTACGTGCCGGAGTGACGCCATGGGCATGCGGTGGGACGACCTGACCTTCGCGCAGCGCTTCGCGGTGTGGAGCCTGCGCCTCTGGCTGGCCGAGCGGATGGGCGACGAGACCGCGTGCGGCCGGTGCGCCGCCGCCTTCGCGGTCGCCGGCGTGCCGGAGGCGCGGCTGGCGCTCGACCGGCTGATGCGCTGCGTCGACGACCTGCCGTCCCGTCCGGTCAGGCTGGCGCCGGTGAACCAGCCCTCGCTGTCGGACGACGAGGCGCTGCTGCTGCGCGCGCTGGCCGTGGCGCAGGCCGGCGGGCAGGTGGACGGGCGGCTGATGCTGCGGCCGATGTTCCGTCCCGACGTGTGCGGCACCGTGCAGCGCCACTGCGCCGACTACGCGCGCGCCCTCGGTTCCGCGGGACTCGATCTGGCGGGGGCCGCATGAGGGAATTCGTGATCGAACGCACGGCCGCGTCGGCCGCGCTGAACGGCAACGAGCGGCTGGTGCTCTGGGGCATGCGCGCCTGGATGGCGGGCGTGAAGGCCGAGGTGCCGGTGACCAGCGCGCTGACGCGCACCTTCGCCGACCTGGGCGCCGAGGCCGTGGTGCCGACGCTCGATTCCACCATGGCGCTGCTGCACGCCGCCGGCGTGAACGTCTTCCACCACCCCTGGTGCCGCTGCCTGGGCGACGAGGAGCGGCTGCTGCTCGACGTCCTGGCGCAGCACCAGCGCGGCGAGGACGGGGCGGCGCTGTTCCTGACCCGCCTGCTGCTGCCGCCCAGCGGGGCGCGGCTGCTCGGCCCCGGGCTGCACGCGCTGGCGATGGCGCTGCTGGCCTGCGGCGTCCGCCTGACGGGCGGGCGGGTCCGTTCGATGCCCGGGACCGGGCTGGCGCACTGGGCGCCTTCCACCATGACGTTGCAGTAACCGAGGATGATTTCCGTGATCGAACCGCATTCCGACCTGTCGCCCTGGGGCATGTTCCTGGCCGCAGACCTCATCGTCCAGTCGGTGATGGTCGGGCTGGCGCTGTGCTCCGTCGCCACCTGGACCGTGTGGCTGGCGAAGGGGCTGGAGCTGCGCGCGGCCAAGCGCCGGGCGCGCGCCGCGCTGGCGCTGCTGGAGGAGGCGCGCGGCCTCGCCGACGCGGCCGAGCGCGTCGGCTTCGCCGGCGGCCCGGCCGCCGCCTTCGTGCGCGCCGCGGTGGCCGAGGCGCACCTGTCGGCCGGCGCCCACGGCGATGGCCTGAAGGAGCGCGTCGCCTCGCGCCTGGAGCGCATCGAGGCGGAGGCCGGGCGGCGCATGACGCGCGGCACCGGCGTGCTGGCCACCATCGGCTCGACGGCGCCGTTCGTCGGGCTGTTCGGCACGGTGTGGGGCATCATGAACGCCTTCGTCGGCATCGCGAAGACGCAGACCACCAACCTCGCCGTGGTGGCGCCGGGCATCGCCGAGGCGCTGCTCGCCACCGCCTTCGGCCTGGTGGCGGCGATCCCGGCGGTGGTCGTCTACAACGTCTTCGCGCGGTCGATCACCGGCTACCGCGGGCAGCTCGGCGACACGGCTGCGGCGGTGCTGCGGCTGGTCAGCCGCGACCTCGACCGCGGCGCGCTGCGCCACCTCAAGGCGGCGGAGTAGCGGCATGGGCGTGCGCCTCGACCACGGCGACGGCGACCTCGCCGAGACCCACGAGATCAACGTCACGCCGTTCATCGACGTGATGCTGGTGCTGCTCATCATCTTCATGGTGGCGGCCCCGCTGGCGACGGTGGACACGCCGGTCGACCTGCCGGCCTCCACCGCCACGCCGCAGCCGCGGCCGGACAAGCCGCTGTTCCTGACGGTGAAGGCCGACCAGTCGCTGGTGCTCGGCGAGGCGCCGGTGGAGCGGGCGGCGCTGGGCGCCACGCTCGACCAGACCACGAACAGCGACCGCGGCCAGCGGGTGTTCCTGCGCGCCGACCGCAGCGTCGACTACGGCGCGCTGATGGACGTGATGAACGCGCTGCGCGCCGCCGGCTACCTCAAGGTGGCGCTGGTCGGCCTGGACGCCGGGACGCCGCCGTGACCCTGGCGCTGTCCGACCTCGAAAAGCCCGACCTGGAGCCGCCGGGCCGCGGGCGCTGGACCGCCAGCCTGTGCGCCGTGCTGGCGCTGCACGCCGCCGCGGCGGCCGGGCTGGCGACGTGGCACGCCGCGCCGCCGCTCCCACCGGAAGCGGCGGAGGCGATCATGCTCGACCTCGAACCGGCCCCGGCGCCGCCCGCTCCCGAGCCCGCGCCGGAGCCGGTGCCCGAACCGGTGCCCCAGCCGGTCGTCGAGCCCCCGCCGCCCGAGCCGCCTCCGCCGGATCCCCTGCCGGAACCCGAGCCGCTGCCGCCGGAGCCGGTCCCGGTTCCCATCCCGGAGCCGCTGCCGCTGACCGAGCCGCCGCCGGTCGCCGAGGTCGAGGTGCCGCTGCCGCCGCCGCCCAAGGTCAAGCCGAAGCCGGTGGAGCGCCGCCCGCCGCCGGTCAAGGAACCGCCGCTCCGCCGCGTGGAGACGCCGCCCGTGCCGGCCGCGCCCGCCGCTCCCGTCGCGCCGGCCGCCCCGGCCCCCGCGGCGACGCCCGCCAGCCCACCGGCCTCGGTGGTCGCGTCCTGGCGCGGCGCGCTGCTGCGCCACCTGGAGCGCTACAAGCGCTACCCGCGCTCGGCGCAACTGCAGCGGCTGGAGGGGGTGGCGCAGGTCCGCGTCGTGCTCGACCGCCAGGGCACCGTGCTGTCGGCGCGGCTGGAGCGCGGCTCGGGGCACGCGATCCTCGACGGCGAGACGGAGGAGATGGTGCGCCGCGCCTCGCCGCTCCCCGCGCCGCCGCCGGAGATGGCGTCCGACCGCATCGAGCTGGTGGTGCCGGTGGAGTTCGCGCTGCGGTGAGCGCGCTTGCCCCGACCAGGAAGAAGCCCCTCTCCCCTCGAGGGAGAGGGGCATTTGTCACTCCACGTCAACCCGCAGCTTCATCTTCGGATGGATGCCGCAGAACACGCGGTAGGTGCCGGCCTCGGTGAACGGCACCGACACGCTCTGCCCCGGTTCCTGGATGCCGCTGTTGAACTCGCGGCCGTCGCGCTCGTAGCGGACATTGTGGTCGCGCACGTCGTTGTTGTGCACCCGCAGCGCCTGCCCGGCCTTGATCCGCACCTCGGACAGGCTGAAGCGCTTGTCGCGCTGGCCGATCTCCGGCGGCGCGGTCAGCGCCGCGACGGTCGCCGTGGCGGTCTCCGGCACCAGGACCGGCGGCGGCGCGTCGGTGTCCAGGCTGCGCAGGAAGGCCAGCAGGTCGGCCTTCTCCGCCGCGGTCAGCGTCAGCCGCGGCAGGTCGGGCGACAGGGTGGGGCGCTCGACGAAGCGGCCGGCGTAGTGGTCCAGCACCGCCTCCAGTGTGGCGAGCGAGCCGTCGTGCATGTAGGGCGCGTGCCGGCCGACGTCGCGCAGCGCCGGTGTCTTGAAGGCGTGGTTCAGCTTCGCCTCGCCCAGCACGGCGCCGCGGCCTCGGCCGTCGCCGGGCAGGCCGATGTCGTGGAAGGCGTGGTCGGTGAAGGCCCAGCCGGAATGGCAGTTGGCGCAGCCGGCCTTGCCGCTGAACAGCGCGAAGCCGCGCTTGGCGGTCTCCGGCACCGCGCCCTCGTCGCCGGCCGCCCAGCGGTCGAACGGCGCGACGCCCGACACCAGCGTGCGCTCGTACGCGGCGAGCGCGCGGGCGACGGTGCCCGGGGTGACGCGCGGCTCGTCCGGGAAGGCGGTGGCGAACAGCGCCTTGTACGCGGGATTGGCCGACAGCGCGGCGACCATGCCGTCGAGCGTCTGGTTCATCTCCCGCGGGTTCTGCACGGGGCCGAGCGCCTGCTCCTCCAGGCTCGCCGCGCGGCCGTCCCAGAAGAAGCGCTCGCCCCAGGCGAGATCGGCGATGAACGGCGTGCGGCGGTCGAGCGGCTTGCCGTCCAGCCCGTCGGCGCTGCGCCGGCCGTCGTGGAAGCCCTTGGCCGGCTCGTGGCAGGTGGCGCAGGAGCGGTCGCCGGCGCCGGACAGCGCCGGCTCGTGGAACAGCCGCTCGCCCAGGCGGATCACCGTTGCGGAATAGGGCGTCTCCGCCGGGAAGGGCACGGTCGCCGGGCGCCGCAGCGCGGCGAGGTCGGCGGCCATGGCGGTGCTGGCCAGCAGCAGGGCGGCGAGGGGGAGCAGGGCGCGCTTCATGCGATGAACCTGGACGTCAACGGTGGATGCTTCGGCGTTGCGGCGGCGCCGGCGGCGTGGAATGCTCGCCCCCCGATCGAGGAGGACCCATGATCCTGTGCATAGCCGATCTCCTGCCGCCGGGCGAGGTACAAGCGTTGGGCGAGGCGCTGGCCGACGCGCCCTTCGTCGACGGCCGCAGCACGGCGGGCTGGCACGCCCGGCTGGTGAAGGAGAACCTGCAGCTCTCCAGCGCCGACAAGACGATTGCGGACCTGCGCGCGCACCTGACCGACACCGTGCGCCGGCACGAGCTGTTCGAGCTGGCGGTGCGGCCGAAGGCGCTGACGCCGGTGATCGTCTCGCTCTACAAGGAAGGCATGCAGTACGGCGCGCACGTGGACGACGCGGTGATGCACGGCCTGCGCACCGACGTGTCGTTCACCATCTTCCTCAACGATCCCGACAGCTACGACGGCGGCGAGCTGGTGATCGAGACCAGCGCCGGGGAGGAGGCCTACAAGCTGCCGCCCGGCGCCGGCATCGTCTACCCGTCCGGCGCGCTGCACCGCGTCGCCCCGGTGACCCGCGGCGAGCGGCTGGTGGTGGTCGGCTGGGCGCAGAGTTACGTCCGCGACGCCGGCCAGCGTGAGATCCTGTTCGACATCGACCGCGCGCGGCGCGCGCTGTTCCAGGCGCAGGGCAAGACGGCCGAGTTCGACCTGATCTCCAAGAGCCTCGCGAACCTCCTGCGCCGCTGGGCGGAGGTGTAGGGCGGAGAGAAGCGGCGTGGAGCGCCGAAGACCTCTTTCACCACGAAGACACGAAGGCACGAAGGTGGGGAGCGCGGGCCCGCCGCCTTCGTGCCTTCGTGTCTTCGTGGTGACCCGGTCCCGGGATGAGAGGAGCTTTTTCCCCTCTCCCCAACCCCTCTCCCGCAAGGGGAGAGGGGCTCTACAGGTGGTCCGACGGTTCAGCGGAACGACCCCTTCAGCAGTTCGATGCGGGACACGGTGGCCTGGAAGGCGCCGTGCTCCATGACGGGGGCCTGCGGCGGCACGGCGGCGGGGAAGGCCTTCGCCAGTTCGCCCAGGTACTCGGTCAGCTTGCCCTGCGCCGCCGCGTCCTTGGCGCCGAGCGCCTTGGCGTGGCCGTTCGCGTAGTCGCGGGCGGCGAGCACGAAGCCGCCGGCATCCTGGTACTCGACCGCGTTGGCGATGCGGCCGCCCTCCAGCGCCTCCTTGTACTCGTCCTGCGCCTGGTCGAGCACCGCCGGGACCACGTTCATCACGAAGCGCGCGTTGTCCTTGCCGGCCTTGCCGATCGCCTTGTTGACGGTTTCCAGCACCGCCGCGTGCTTCGGCGCGACCTCGGCCGCCGGCTTCTTCTGCTTGACCAGGGTGGCGAGCGCGCCCAGTTCCTTCTCGAACTGCGGGATCTTCTTGCCGGACAGCGGCTTCTTGATGTCCTTGTAGATCTCCTCGGCCGGGTGCAGGAAGTGCGGCGCCGCGTCGTCCGGCCGGCCGGCCTCGTACAGGCTCCAGCCCACCTGCAGATGGCCCTTCAGCATCAGAAGCCGCCCGACCAGCGCCTCGTCGGCCGAGACCTTGGAGAAGACGTCGTGCTCGTGGCCGGCCTCGCCGCCCTCACCGCCTTCGCCACCCTCGCCGCCCTGCGTGGCCGCCATTTGGTAGGGCGCCTGCGCCGCCGGGTGGTGCGTTCCGTGGTCCGCCGCGCCCATAGTCGCCGCCTGGGCCGCCCCGGCGCCCAGCAGCGCCACGGTGCCGATCCCGATCCACAGCTTCGTCGTCGTCTTCCGCATGTCTCGCCTCTCCCTTTGTTTATTGAGAATAACTCTCAATCGCACTTACCGCGAACAGGGCGGCAATGCAAGCGCAAAGGGAGGTGTGCGAAGGGAATCAGGCGGCGGTCAGCGTGACCTTCACGTCGCTCGGCCGGGCGAAGAAGGGAGCGGAGGTAACTAGCACCGCGCAGCCGGTGGCGGCGTAGGCGGCGGCGTTGCCCTCGTCGATGCCGCCGGCCGCGGCGACGATGGGCGGCGGCATCCGGTCGCGGGTCAGCGCCACCACGGCGGCCACCGCGTCGGGCGCCAGCTTCTCCAGCTGCAGCACGTCGGCCCCGGCGCGCAGCAGGTCCAGCGCGTCGTGGGCGTCCGCGACCTCGACGACCACCTTGCGCTCCGGCTCGCGGGCCTTGAGGGCGCGCAGCCAGTCGCCGTCGGCGGGATCGAGGAAGGCGCGGTGCTCGGGAAACACCAGCAGCGTTTCCGACAGCCCCAGGCGGTGCATGCGCGCCCCGCCGGCCCGCACGGCGCGCACGGCGACGTCCTTGGTGCCGGGGAAGTTCTTGCGGGTGCAGGCGACGGCGACGTCCGGCGCGACGGCGCGCGCCGCCGCGACGATGCGCTGCGTGCGCGTGGCGATGCCCGAGGCGTACTCGACCAGCGTCTGCGCCACCTTCCAGGCGCAGTGCAGCGCCGCCGCCGGCCCCTCGGCGGTCAGGAAGACGTCGCCCGCGGCCAGCGCCGTGCCGCTCGCCGCCACCGCGCCGGGGGTGGCGCCGCAGCGTTCCAGCATCCTCGCCGCCTCCTCGCCGCAGCAGACCACCATGTCGGCGCGCGCCGCGAAGGTGATGCGCCCCCGGATCCCGCCGATGCCCAGCGCCTCGGTGGTCAGGTCGCCGTGCGGGGCGTCCTGGAGCAGCAGCTCGTCGAGGCGGGCGTCGGACAGCATCAGGGTCTCCGTGGTTGGGCGTGGCGCCAGATCTTGGCGGCGGAGAGCAGCAGGATCGCCGCCAGCACCGGCAACAGCACGGCGCCGGGAACCATCCCCAGCAGCCGGCCGCCGACGAAGGCGCCGAGCACCGACCCCGCCGCCATCACCAGGACGAAGCCGCGGTTGCGGCCGATCACGGCGAAGCTGCGGTCGCGGCTGTAACGGGCGAAGCCGGCGAGCATGGTCGGCAGGCTGACCGCCAGCGACAGGCTGCCGGCCAGCTTGATGTCGGCGCCGAACAGCAGGACCAGGGTGGGGATCAGCAGCTCGCCCCCCGCCACGCCGAGCAGCGAGGCGGCGACGCCGATGCCGAGCCCGGCGGCGACGCCGGCCGCCGCCTGCGCCCAGCCGTCCAGCAGCGCCGCGCCGCCGGCGCCGCCGTGCCCGAACAGCAGCGCCCCGGCGATCAGCACCAGCAGCGCGGCGATCACCCGGTACAGGGTCCCGCTGTGCAGCCGCGTCGCCCAGCCGGCCCCCCACCACGCGCCGAGCAGGCTGCCGGCCAGCAGGTTGGCGACAACGTCCCAGCGCGCCGCCACCGCGTCCAGCGGCACCGCGCCCATGCGGAAGGGCAGGGCGACCGCGACGACGACGAGGCTCATCGCCTTGTTGAGGATGACCGCCTCCAGCGCCGCGAAGCGGAAGGCGCCGATCAGCAGCGGCAGGCGGAACTCCGCCCCGCCCAGCCCGATCAGCCCGCCCAGCGCGCCGATGACGGCGCCGCCGCCGAAGGCCGCCAGCCGGCCGCGCGTCCGGGTTCCATCGTCGTCGGCGGTGTCGATCATGCGGCGAGCGTAGCACGGCGGCGCACCACACCGTAAAAAGATGGCTGCTCACTGCAATGCAGCACGTGACATTCTGCCGCACACGGATAACTCTCCGTATTACACCCTGCCCACGCCAGAGCGACCGCCATGTCCCAGACCCTGCTCAATTCCGCCCCGTCCGCCGCTCCCCTGGCTGTCGACGATTCCGACAAGGACGGCCCGCTGCGCGACGACATCCGGCTGCTCGGCCGGCTGCTCGGCGACACCGTGCGCGAGCAGGAGGGCGACGAGGTCTTCGGCGTGATCGAGCGGGTGCGCCAAGCCTCGGTCCGCTTCAACCGCGACGACGACGCCTCGGCCGGGCGCGAGATGGCGGAGATCCTCAACGGGCTGCCGCGCGACACCGTGATGTCGGTGGTGCGCGCCTTCTCCTACTTCCTGCACCTCGCCAACATCGCCGAGGACCAGCACCACATCCGCCGCAACCGCGAGCACGCCATGGCCGGCTCGCCGCCGCGCGAGGGCACGCTGCCGCACGCCCTCGACCGACTGGAGCAGGCCGGCGTCGATACCGGCAAGCTGGCCGAGTTCGTCCGCCACGCCCTGGTCAGCCCGGTGCTGACCGCCCACCCGACCGAGGTGCAGCGCAAGAGCATCCTCGGCCTGGAGCACAAGGTGGCGGCTCTGCTCGACGCCCGCGACCGCTCGCGCCTGACGCCGGAGGAGGCGGCGGAGAACGACGAGGCGCTGCAGGCCGCCATCCTGACGCTGTGGCGCACCCGCATGCTGCGCCCGCAGCGCCTTGCGGTGATCGACGAGGTGAAGAACGGCATCTCCTACTACACCGACACCTTCTTCACCGAGCTGCCGAAGCTGTACTGCCGGTTCGAGGACCTGCTGTGCCGCCGCTATCCGGAGCATGAATGGGAGCTGCCGGCGTTCTTCCGCATCGGCTCGTGGATCGGCGGCGACCGCGACGGCAACCCGTTCGTCACCGCCCCCATCCTGCGCGAGGCGGTGCGCCGCCAGTCGGCCGCCGCCTTCGACCACTACCTGACCGAGATCCACGAGCTGGGCGGCGAGCTGCCGCTGTCCAAGCTGCTGCACGACATCGCGCCGGGGCTGGCGGAGCTGGCGGCGCGCTCGCCCGACACGTCGCCGCACCGCGAGGACGAGCCGTTCCGCCGCGCGCTCAGCGGCGTCTACGCCCGCACCGCCGCCACCGCCCGCCAGCTCGACCGGCACGAGGCGCTGCGCCACGCGGTGGCCGAGGCGGAGCCCTACGCCTCCTCGGCCGAGCTGCTGGCCGACCTGGAGGTGATGGCCTCGGCGCTCAAGGCGATGGGGGCCGCCAAGCTGGCGAACGGCCGCCTGCGCCGGCTGATCAAGGCGGTGCAGGTGTTCGGCTTCCATCTGGCGCCCATCGACCTGCGCCAGAACTCCGACGTGCACGAGCGCACCGTGGCCGAGCTGCTGGCGGTCGCCGGCCGCTGCACCGACTACAAGGCGCTGTCGGAGGACGAGCGCATCGCGCTGCTGGCCAAGGAGATCGGCTATCCCCGGCCGCTGCGTTCACCCTTCCACAGCTATTCGGAGGAGACCGCCGGCGAGCTGGCGATCCTCGACACCGCCCGCGAGATCCGCCGCACCTACGGCCCCGCGGCGCTGCCGACCTGCATCATCTCGAAGACCGACGGCGCGTCGGATCTGCTGGAGGTGGCGCTGCTGCTCAAGGAGACCGGCCTGCTGACTCCGGGGGCCGAGCCCGCCATGGCCATGAACATCGTGCCGCTGTTCGAGACCATCGGCGACCTGCAGCAAGCCCCGGCCACCATGGAGCGGCTGTTCACCCTGCCGAACTGGCGCTCCCTGGTCCGCTCGCGCGGCGACGAGCAGGAGGTGATGCTGGGCTATTCCGACTCCAACAAGGATGGCGGCTTCCTTACCTCGGGCTGGGAGCTGTACAAGGCGGAGATCGAGCTGGCCAAGCTGTTCGCCCGGCACAAGGTGCGCATGCGGCTGTTCCACGGCCGCGGCGGTTCGGTCGGCCGCGGCGGCGGTCCCAGCTATCAGGCGATCCTGGCGCAGCCGGTGGGCGCCGTGTCCGGCCAGATCCGCATCACCGAGCAGGGCGAGGTGATCGCGTCCAAGTACTCCAACCCCGAGGTCGGCCGCCGCAACCTGGAGGTCCTGACCGCCGCGACGCTGGAGGCGACGCTGCTCGACGTCGAGAACAACGTCGAGCCGGCGGAGGGCTTCTACGCCGCCATGGAGCGGCTGTCGCAGCTGGCCTTCGAGTCCTACCGCGGGCTGGTCTACGAGACGCCGGGCTTCACCCAGTACTTCCGGCAGGCGACGCCGATCTCCGAGATCTCGACGCTGAACATCGGCAGCCGCCCGGCCTCCCGCACCAAGTCCGACCGCATCGAGGACCTGCGCGCCATCCCCTGGGTGTTCTCGTGGGCGCAGTGCCGCCTGATGCTGCCGGGCTGGTACGGCTTCGGCAGCGCGGTGGAGGCGTGGCTGAAGGAGGAGCCGAACGGGCTTGAGCTGCTGCAGCGCATGCACCGGGCGTGGCCGTTCTTCCGCATGCTGCTGTCCAACATGGACATGGTGCTGGCCAAGAGCGACCTCGCCATCGCGTCCCGCTACGCCGAGCTGGTGGACGACGCCGAGCTGCGCGAGCGCATCTTCGGCTGCATCCGCGACGAGTGGCAGCTGACCAAGCGGCACCTGCTGGCGATCATGGGGCAGAGCGATTTCCTGGCGGAGAACCCGCTGCTGGTGCGCTCGATCCGCAACCGTTTCCCGTACATGGACCCGCTGAACCACGTGCAGATCGAGCTGATCCGCCGCCACCGCGGCGGCAGCACCGACGACCGCGTGAAGCGCGGCGTGCTGATGTCCATCAACGGCGTGGCGGCGGGGCTGCGCAACAGCGGGTGACGGGGCCTCCGCGCCGGTCCCCCCTCCTGACCTCCCCCATCTGCGACGGGGGGAGGAACTCCGCCGTACTGCCCCCTCCCCCGCGAAGCTCTCGCGCAAGCGAAGCTTGCGCTGACGCGACAGGCGGATCCTCCGGATCCGCCGAGAGTGGGGGAGGGATGGGTGGGGGACCGGTGCAGCGACGTGTGACGGCCTAGATCCGCCCCGGCTGGCCGGGCGCGAGGGCCGGGCGATCCGGCGCGCCGGGGCAGCCGCGGGCCTCCGTCATCGCCTCGATGTCCTTCAGCAGCGCCTGCGGGCTGATCGGCTTCAGCAGCAGCAGGGTGGCGCCATGCGCCGTGCCATCGAGCGTCGCTGCGCCGCCGGCCGGCGGCTGGCCGGTCATCACGATCACCGGCAGGCAGGGGTGCGTCTCGCGCAGGCGGCGGATCAGCGTCGCGCCGTCCATGCGGGGCATCTTCAGGTCGGTGAGCAGCAGGTCGGCCGGCGATTCCGCGAAGGCGCGCAACGCCGCCTCGCCGTTCTCCGCCGTGGTGACGCGCAGGCCGCGCCACTCCAGCATGTCGCGCAGCGCGGCGACCGCCAGCGGCTCGTCGTCCACCACGAGGACATGGACATCAGACACCCCGGACACGCCCATGGGCTCCCTCCACCGTCGCGTGTGTCCATGGGCGGGAATATCGCATTCGCGGCCGGAGCCGTCCAGTTGCCGCTTCCGGTTAGGACGGCCCCTATGCCGGTTGCCGGGGGGCTGCGGAAGGACCACGTCTTTGGGAGAAGCCCCGGCGGAGGAGCGCGCATGATGGTCACGGCGGCCTACTGGCTCTTCCTGCTGCTGACCGCGGCCGGCAAGGTGGTGGCCTTCGCGGCCTGGGTGGTGTTCGCCATCGCGCTGCCGCTGACCCGCATCCAGGTCGCCCGCGAGCAGCACGCCCCGGACTTCGGCCGCGTGCTGACCACCAACCTCGCCGTCGCCGGCTGCGGCGTGGTCGGCGTGTTCGTCCTGCTGGAAAACGTCCGCATCTTCCTCACGGCGATGTAGGTCCAGCGTCTCCCAATCGAGACAGCGTCTCCGAGTGGAGACGTTCGATCCCGCATTGTGTCTCCCAATCGAGACTTCTTCGCACCTGCACAATCCGCCAAACCCGCATATCCACTCGCCGTGGCCGGGTGGCACGGCCCTTGCTGAACAGATGGCGTTCGAACGAACGGCATAGGGCCAAGGGTCATGGCGCGGGTCACCATGAAGGCGTTGCTTCCCGTCACCGCACCGCGGCTGTGGCCGCTGGTGCGCTGGGACGGCCGCTGGCTGGACTGGTACCCCGGCGCGGTGGCGTGCGAGGTGGCCGGCACCGCCAAGGGCGCCCTGCGCCGGCTGCGGCTGCGCGACGGAGCGGACCTCGTCCAGCGCCTCGACCACCTCAGCCGGATCGAGGACGCCTACACCTACTCGATCATCGACGGCCCCTATCCCGTCGCCGGGTGCCTGGCGCAGGTCCGCGTGCTGCCGCACGACGCGGACGGCCGCGCCACCCTGGTCTGGACCGCGAATTTCCAGCCGGCCGGCGTCGGCGAGGAGGAGGCGGAAGCCTTCATCCGCCGCCTCTACCAGGCCGGCTTCGACACCCTCTTCACCCTCCTCGCCGACCCTGTCGGCGCGGATGACACGACAGCCAGGGCCGGGCTTCCCCACGGCCCCAATGCACATCATACCGGGAGTTGATCGTCCAATGAGCTTCCTCATCTGTCTGGGAGCGCTCGCGTTCCTGATGTTCGTGGCCTACCGCGGCTACAGCGTCATCCTCTTCGCGCCGGTCGCGGCGCTCGGCGCCGTCCTGCTGACCGACCCGTCCGCCGTGCCGCCGATCTTCACCGGCCTGTTCATGGACAAGATGGTCGGCTTCGTGAAGCTGTACTTCCCGGTCTTCCTGCTGGGCGCCGTGTTCGGCAAGGTGATCGAGCTGTCCGGCTTCTCCAAGGCGATCGTCTCGGCCGTCATCAAGCTGGTCGGGCGCGAGCGGGCGATGATGTCCATCGTGCTCGTCTGCGCGCTGCTGACCTACGGCGGCGTGTCGCTGTTCGTGGTGGTGTTCGCCGTCTATCCGTTCGCGGCCGAGATGTTCCGCCAGGGCGGCATCCCCAAGCGGCTGATCCCCGGCACCATCGCGCTGGGCGCCTTCACCGCCACCATGGACTCGCTGCCCGGCACGCCGCAGATCCAGAACATCATCCCGACCACCTTCTTCAAGACCGACACCTGGGCGGCTCCGATTCTGGGCACGCTGGGCGGCCTGTTCATCATCGCCATGGGTCTGCTGTACCTGGAGTGGCGCCGCCGCGCCGCCGGTGACGAGGGCTACGGCGAGGGCCACACCAACGAGCCGGAGCCGGTCGCCGACACCAACCTGCCGAACGCCGCCATCGCCGTCCTGCCGCTGGTCATGGTCGGCGTGCTGAACAAGGTGTTCACGCTGCTGATCCCGAGCTTCTACGGCGCCACCAGCAACGTCGCGCTGACCGCCGGGGCGAAGCCGCTGACCACCCAGGTCTCGTCCATCGCCGCCATCTGGGCGGTGGAGGGCGCGCTGCTCGCCGGCATCCTGACCGTGCTGGCCTTCGCCTGGAAGCCGGTGACCGCGAAGTTCGCCGAGGGCACCAAGGCGGCCATCGGCGGCTCGCTGCTCGCCTCCATGAACACGGCGTCGGAGTACGGCTTCGGCGCGGTCATCGCGGCGCTGCCGGGCTTCCTGGTCATCGCCGACGGCCTGAAGGCCATCCCGAACCCGCTGGTCAACGAGGCGATCTCGGTCACCGCGCTGGCCGGCATCACCGGCTCGGCCTCGGGCGGCATGTCGATCGCGCTGGCCGCCATGGCCGACCAGTTCGTCGCCGCCGCCAACGCCACCGGCATCCCGATGGAAGTGCTGCACCGCGTCGCCTCCATGGCGTCGGGCGGCATGGACACGCTGCCGCACAACGGCGCGGTCATCACCCTGCTGGCGGTCACCGGCCTGACCCACCGCCAGTCCTACGGCGACATCTTCGCCATCACCTGCATCAAGACGATGGCGGTGTTCGTCGTCATTGCCCTGTACTACCTGACCGGGATCGTCTGACATGAAGAAAATCATCCCGTTGGCCGAGGCCGTCGAGAAGATTCCCGACGGCGCCTCGCTCCTGATCGGCGGCTTCATGGCCGTCGGCAGCCCGCTCCGCGTCATCGACGAGCTGATCCGCCAGGGCAAGAGGGACCTGACGATCATCGCCAACGACACCGCCCGCCCGCACCAGGGCATCGGCAAGCTGATCGTCGAGAAGCGGGTCGCGCGGGTGATCTCCACCCACATCGGCCTGAACCCCGAGACGCAGAAGCAGATGATCGAGGGCGACATCCAGGTCGAGCTGTGCCCGCAGGGCACGCTGGCCGAGCGCATCCGCGCCGCCGGCTTCGGCCTGGGCGGCGTGCTGACGCCGACCGGCGTCGGCACCGTGGTGGAGGAGGGCAAGCGGACCGTCGAGGTGGACGGCCGCACCTTCCTGCTGGAGACGCCGGTCAAGGCCGACTTCGCGCTGATCAAGGCGAAGCAGGCCGACTACTACGGCAACCTCGCCTACGCGCTGACTGCGCGGAACTTCAACCCGATCATGGCGATGGCGGCCGAGACCGTCATCGTCGAGGCCGACGACATCGTGCCGCTGGGCGTCATCCCGCCGGACGCGGTGGTGACCCCGTCGGTCCTGGTCGACTACGTCGTCGCGCAGGAGAAGCGCAATGGATGAGAAAACCCTGATCGCCAAGCGCGTCGCGCTGGAGCTGAACGACGGCGACCTCGTCAACCTCGGCATCGGCCTGCCGACGCTGGTGGCGCGCTACGTGCCGTCCGACCGCCACGTGTTCTTCCAGTCGGAGAACGGCATCCTCGGCATGTCCGGCCCGATCGCCGGGGCGGAAAACCCGGACCTGTCGGACGCCGGCGGCAACCCGATCAGCGCGCTGCCCGGTGCGGCGTCCTTCGACAGCGCCATGTCCTTCGGCCTGATCCGCGGCGGCCATCTGGCGGTGACCGTGCTGGGCGGCCTGCAGGTGGATGAGGAGGGCAAGCTCGCCAACTGGATGGTGCCGGGCAAGATGGTGCCGGGCATGGGCGGCGCCATGGACCTCGTGACGGGCGCCAAGCGCGTGATCGTCGCCATGCAGCACGCCGCCAAGGGCGAGTCGAAGATCGTCAAGCGCTGCACGCTGCCGCTGACCTCGGTCCGCCGCGTCAGCCTGATCGTCACCGACCTCGCGGTCATCGAGCCGACCGACAAGGGCCTCCTGCTCAGGGAGACCGCGCCCGGCGTCACCGTCGAGCAGGTGCTGGCCAACACCGCCGCCGAACTGATCGTCCCGGCCGACGTGCCGGTCATGCCGCTGTAAGGGGGGAACAGGAATGCTCAAGAACAAATCGGCGATCGTCACCGGCTCCACCAGCGGCATCGGCCTGGGCATCGCCCGCTGCCTGGCGGCGCAGGGCGCCGACGTCATGCTCAACGGCTTCGGCGACCAGGGCGAGATCGCCAGGCTGTGCGAGGACCTCGGCCGCGAGTTCGGCGTGCGCGTCGGCTACGACGCCGCCGACATGTCGAAGCCGGCCGAGATCAAGGCCATGGTCGCCGCCGCGGAAGCCGCGTTCGGCAAGGTCGACATCCTGGTCAACAACGCCGGCATCCAGCATGTCGCCCCGGTGGAGGAGTTCCCCGAGGAGGCCTGGGAGCGGGTCATCTCCATCAACCTGTCGGCGGTCTTCTACGGCACGCGCTACGCGCTGCCGGGCATGAAGGCGCGCAACTGGGGCCGCATCGTCAACATCGCCTCGGTGCACGGGCTGGTGGCCTCGGTCAACAAGTCGGCCTACGTGGCGGCCAAGCACGGCGTCGTCGGCCTGACCAAGACCGTGGCGCTGGAGACCGCGCAGACCAACGTCACCTGCAACGCCATCTGCCCCGGCTGGGTGCTGACCCCGCTGGTGCAGAAGCAGATCGACGCCCTGGCCGAGAAGAACGGCTGGAGCAACGAGCAGGCCGGCCGCGAGCTGCTGAGCGAGAAGCAGCCGTCGCAGACCTTCGTCACCCCGGCGCAGCTGGGCGAGCTGGCGGTCTTCCTGTGCTCCGACGCCGGCTCGAACATGCGCGGCGCCGCGATCAACATGGATGGCGGCTGGCTGGCGCGGTAAGGCGCGCGCTTTCCATAAGCCCCTCTCCCCTTGTGGGAGAGGGGTTGGGGAGAGGGGGAACGGCGCCCGGCAGGACGCTGATGAAGCCATTCTCTTCCGGCTCTCCCGAGCCGTAAGCCACCCTCTCCCCAACCCCTCTCCCCTCAAGGGAGAGGGGCTTTATTTTGCCCGCAACCCCGCCTTCGCCAGCTTCTTGTAGAACGCCGCCCGCGAGATCCCCAGCCGCTTCGCCGCCTCGCTGGCGCGCTGCCCGGACGCCTCCAGCGCCTGTTGCAGCAGGTCGCGCTCGAACGCCGCGAACGCCTCCTCGTAGGGCCGCACCGCCGTCGCGGGAACCGCCGGGACCGGCGCGGCGGGCTCCCCCGCCTCCACCAGCCGCATGGCCGGCAGCGCCTCGGCCAGATCGTCCACGGTCAACCGCAGGTTGTCGGTCAGCATGCACACCCGCTCCAGCACGTTGCGCAGCTCGCGCACGTTGCCGGGCCAGGGGTGACGGGCCAGCACCTCCGCCGCGTCGGGGGTCAGCGCCCGGCCCGGCATGCCGGTGCGCAGCGCGATCTCCTGCAGGATGGATTCGGCGATGGCCTCCAGCCCGCGGCCCATTTCGCGCAGCGACGGCAGGCGGATGGTCAGCACGTTCAGCCGGTAGTACAGGTCGGAGCGGAAGCGGCCGTCGCGGATGCGCTGCTCCAGGTCCACGTGCGTGGCGGCGATCACCCGCACGTCCACCTTGACCGGCCGGTCGGAGCCGAGCGGCTCGATCTCCTGCTCCTGCAGCGCGCGCAGCAGCTTGGCCTGCAACGCCAGCGGCATGTCGCCGATCTCATCGAGGAACAGGGTGCCGCCGTCGGCGCTCTTGAACCGCCCCTCGCGGCCGCGCCGGTCGACGCCGGTGTAGGCGCCGGGCACCGCGCCGAAGAACTCCGCCTCCAGCAGCGTGTCGGGGATGGCGGCGACGTTGACGCCGACGAAGGGCTTGCCGGCGCGCGCCGACAGGCCGTGGATGCCCTGGGCGATCAGCTCCTTGCCGGTGCCGGTCTCGCCCAGCAGCAGGATCGGCGCGTCGTGGTGCGCCGCCAGCCGGGCGCGCCGCTTCACCTCCAGGCAGGCCGGGCTCTCGCCGACGTAGCTTTGCAGCGTGTAGCGCGGCTGCCGGTTCTCGTTGAGCCGCCGCCGGGCCGTCTCCAACTCCGCCTCCAGGCGGGACAGCTCGCTCAGCAGGGGCTTGAGGCGCTGCAGGTTGTCGTAGAACACGAACCCCACCGCGCCGATGATGCCGCCGTCCTCGTCGGTCAGCGGGAAGCGCGACACCACCAGCCGCTGCGCGCCGAAGTACATGACGTCGAGCAGGATCGGCTGCCCGGTGGTGACCACCTGGCGCAGCAGGCTGTTCGGGATGATGTCCTCGACGTCGTGGCCCAGCGCCGACGCGGCGTCGGGGACGCCCAGCATGCGCGCGTACTTCTCGTTCATCCAGACGATGCGGGCGTCGCGGTCGACCGCCACGGTTCCCTGGGACTGCCGCTCCATGGCCTCGAACAGCGAGGGCATGGCCCGCTGCCGCAGCATCTCGATCTTGCCGATGAAGCCGTCCTCGAACACGTCGCCCCGCCGCCCTGGTTCGGCCCGAGTATAGACCGGCCCCGCCGCCCCCCGGTACTCCGCCGCGTCACCCTGCCGCGGTCTCTCGACGTCGCCGCAAATTTGTCACTGCTTTGATTCTTGAAAGTAATCGGTGAGTCGCCATGGCGAGCGATCTCTGGTGTGAGCCGAAGAAATTGTGTCGAGGCATAGGCTACCGACTCCATCGACTCCCTCGGATTTAACCCGAATGCTGATTCGATTTTGGGATTTGTCCGCGTGCAGCATCCCGTCAGTGTCTTATTGGAGGGTCGCATGCCGAATTTCTGGGGAAACAGCAGCAACAACCGGCTGACCGGGACGGAGGTGGCCGACACCATCTACGGCCGCGCCGGCGACGACTGGATCCAGGGCCAGGGCGGCGCCGACGTCCTGTACGGCGAGGACGGGAACGACTCCCTGATCGGCGGGGCCGGCAACGACACGCTGTACGGCGGGAACGGCGACGACTGGCTGGGCGACCCCTACGCCGGGGACGCCGGCGACGACCGCATGTACGGCGGCTGGGGCAACGACCACCTGTACGGCGGGGTGGGCAACGATTCGCTGGACGGCGGGGCGGGGCAGGACACGATCAACGGCGGCACCGGCAACGACACGCTGATCGGCGCCGACGGCAACGACACGCTGATCGACACGCTGCGCGACGGCGGCATCGACCGCTTCGACCCGGGCGCGGGCGACGACCACATGATCAGCTACCGCGACGGCAACGCCGACACCTTCCTGATGCGCCACGCCGCGGGCGGCTTCGGGCACGACGACATCGCGTACTTCGAGGCCGGCATCGACCGCATCACCTTCATCGGCTACACGGCGGCCGACCTCAGCGTCTCGGTGTCGGGCTCGGCGACGACCTTCTCGTTCACCGACGGCTCGGCGCTGACGGTGGACAGCACGGGGCTGACCGCCGGCCGCGACTACGCGTTCGGCTAGGCGTTGCCGCGAGGGCGGGCGGAGGGGATAATGGCGCCGCCGTTTCCCTCCGCCTCCCAGGTTCCATGACGCGCCCGCTGGACAGCATCGACCTCAACATCCTGCGGGCCTTGCAGGAGGACGGCCGCATCACCAACGTGGACCTCGCCAAGCGGGTCCACCTCAGCCCCGCCGCCTGCCTGGAGCGCACCAAGCGCCTGCACACCGAGGGCTACATCCAGCAGTTCACCGCGCTGCTCGACCCGGCGAAGCTGGACGCCGGCCTGCTGGTGTTCGTCGAGGTGGTGCTGGACCGGACCACGCCCGACGCCTTCGACGACTTCCGCCGCGCCATCGCCGGCATGCCGGAGATCATGGAGTGCCACATGGTGGCCGGCGGCTTCGACTATCTGGTCAAGGCGCGGCTGAAGGACATGGGCGAGTACCGCGCCTTCCTCGGCCGCTTCCTCTCCATCACCCGCGGCGTGCGCGAGACGCACACCTACCCGGTGATGGAGGAGGTGAAGAACGTCACGGCGATTCCGCTGCCGTGACCTCTACCCCCTCTCCCGCCCCAGGAGAGGGAGGGGCCCGCGCGGAGCGCGGGAGGGTGAGGGTACGTTCAAGGATCCTTGATTTTACCCTCACCCGGCCGCTGCGCGACCACCCTCTCCCGGGGCGGGAGAGGGAATTTTCCGCAGCCGCGCTTGCGCCGCAGATAATTCGTTAAACGCGCGACACATCCATCACAAATCCGGCGTTTCTCCAGTTACGGTGAACATATCGTCCACCCCTGGGAATTCCGCCGCATGTCCGCTCTGCCGCAGCCGTCCGCCTTCCACGACCGCGCCGCCATCGACCGGCTGTACCGCGCCGACGAGACCGCCGTCGTGACCGCGCTGGCGCGCGCCGCGGCGCTGCCGGAGGAGGCGCGCCGCCGCGTGCAGGCCGAGGCTGCCCGGCTGGTCGAGGGCGTGCGCGCGTCGCGCATCCGGTTCGGCGTGCTGGACGCCTTCCTGCAGGAGTTCGGCCTGTCCTCGCAGGAGGGCGTGGCGCTGATGTGCCTGGCCGAGGCGCTGCTGCGCATCCCCGACGCCGAGACCGCCGATGCGCTCATCCGCGACAAGATCGGCGCCGCCGACTGGCGCCGCCACCTGGGCAAGGCGGACAGCCTGTTCGTCAACGCCTCGACCTGGGCGCTGATGCTGACCGGCCGGGTGGTGAACCTCGACGGCGGCGACGAGCCGACCCGCGTGCTCGACCGCCTCGTCGGCCGGGTCGGCGAGCCGATCATCCGGCAGGCGATGATGCAGGCCATGCGCATCCTCGGCCGCCAGTTTGTGCTCGGCCGCACCATCGACGAGGCGCTGGGCCGCGCCCGCGACGACGAGAAGCTCGGCTACACCCACTCCTTCGACATGCTGGGCGAGGCGGCGCGCACCGCCGACGACGCGCAGCGCTACTTCGACCTCTACGCCATGGCCATCGGCGCCATCGGCGGCGCCCGCAACGGGCGCGACGTGTTCCGTTCGCCGGGCATCTCGGTGAAGCTGTCGGCCCTGCACCCGCGCTACGAACTGGCCCAGCGCGACCGTGTCATGGCCGAGCTGCTGCCGCGGGTGAAGGACCTGGCGCTGATGGCGAAGGCGCAGGGTATCCACCTGACCGTGGACGCCGAAGAGGCCGACCGCCTCGACCTGTCGCTCGACCTCATCGAGGCGGTGTTCCGCGACCCCGCTCTGAACGGCTGGGAGGGCTTCGGCCTCGCCGTGCAGGCGTACCAGAAGCGGGCGCTGCCGCTGGTCGGCTGGCTGGAGGATCTCGCGCGCTCGGTCGGGCGCCGGCTGATGGTGCGCCTCGTCAAGGGCGCCTACTGGGACAGCGAGATCAAGCGCGCGCAGGAGCGCGGGCTGGACGGCTATCCCGTCTTCACCCGCAAGGCATCGACGGACGTCTCGTACCTCGCCTGCGCCCGGCGGCTGCTGGCGGCGCGCGACGCCTTCTACCCGGCCTTCGCCACCCACAACGCGCACACCGTCGCCTCGGTGCGCGAGATGGCCGGGGATAACGAGGGCTACGAGTTCCAGCGCCTGCACGGCATGGGCGAGCCGCTGTACCACCAGGTCGTCGGACCGGACACGCCCGTGCGCATCTACGCGCCGGTGGGCAGCCACGAGGACCTGCTGGCTTATCTGGTCCGCCGCCTGCTGGAGAACGGCGCCAACTCGTCGTTTGTCAACCGCATCCAGGACGAGCAGGTGCCGGTCGCCGCCATCGTCGCCGACCCGGTGGCGCGCGTGGCGTCGCTGCCGGCCAAGCCGCACCCCGGCATCCCGCTGCCGGCGGCCCTGTTCGGCGCCGAGCGCCGCAACAGCGACGGCATCGACCTCAGCGACGCCGCGCAGACCACGCCGCTGCTCGACCACGTGACGGCGGAGCGCCGCTGGTCCGCCACCCCGCTGGTCGCCGGCCTCGCGGCCGACCGCCTGCCGACCGCTCTGCACGATCCCGCCGACCGCCGCCGCATCGTCGGCCACGTGGTGGAGGCCACGGCCGAGGACGCCGACCGCGCGCTGTCCGTCGCCGTGGCCGCGCAGCGCGCCTGGGCCGCCCGCCCGGTGGCCGAGCGCGCCGCCTGCCTTGACCGCCTCGGTGACCTTCTGGAGGCGGAGCGCAACGAGCTGGTCGCCCTGCTGGTCCGCGAGGCCGGCAAGACCATCCCCGACGCGCTGGCCGAGGTGCGCGAGGCGGTGGACTTCTGCTGCTACTACGCCGCCCGCGCCCGCGCCGACTTCGAGCCGAAGCTCATGCCCGGCCCGACCGGCGAGCGCAACGAGCTGCGCCTCACCGGCCGCGGCGTCTTCGTCTGCATCAGCCCGTGGAACTTCCCGCTGGCGATCTTCCTCGGGCAGGTCGCGGCGGCGCTGGTCGCCGGCAACGCGGTGGTCGCCAAGCCGGCCGAGCAGACTCCGCTGATCGCCGCGCACGCCACCGCGCTGGCCCACCGCGCCGGGGTGCCGGCCGAGGTGCTGCACCTGCTGCCGGGCGACGGTGCCGCGGTGGGCGGGCGCCTCGTCGCCGACCGCCGGGTGGCCGGCGTCGCCTTCACCGGATCGACCGAGACGGCGCAGCGCATCGGCCTGACGCTGATGCAGCGCGGCGGCCCGATGGTGCCCTTCATCGCCGAGACCGGCGGCCAGAACGCCATGATCGTCGACAACTCGGCCCTGCCCGAGCAGGTGGTGGACGACGTGGTGACCAGCGCCTTCCGCTCGGCCGGGCAGCGCTGCTCGGCCCTGCGCGTGCTGTTCGTGCAGGACGGCATCGCGCCGAAGGTGATCCGCATGCTCCAGGGCGCGGCGGCGGAGCTGCGGCTGGGCGATCCGGGGCTGCTGTCCACCGACGTCGGCCCGGTGATCGACGCGGACGCCCAGGCCATGCTGATGCGCCACACCGAGCGCATGACCCGCGAGGGCACGCCGCTGTTCGCCGGCACCCTGCCGCCGCACTGCGCGCACGGCAGCTTCGTCGCCCCGCACGCCTTCGAGATCGACCGCCTCGACCGGCTGGAGCGCGAGGTGTTCGGCCCCATCCTGCACGTGATCCGCTGGCAGGGCGACCGGCTGGACGCGGTGCTGGACGCCATCGAGGCGACCGGTTACGGCCTGACGCTGGGCATCCACACCCGCATCGACCGCACGGCGCGCCGCATCACCGAGCGCATGGCGGTGGGCAACACCTACGTCAACCGCAACATGATCGGCGCGGTGGTCGGGGTTCAGCCGTTCGGCGGCGAGGGCCTGTCCGGCACCGGCCCGAAGGCCGGCGGCCCGCACTATCTCTACCGCTTCGCGGCCGAGCGCACGCTGACGGTGAACACCACCGCGGCCGGCGGCAACGCCTCGCTGGTGTCGCTGGGGGAGGAGGAGTAGGGGTATCTTGTTGCCCCCTCCCTAGCCCTCCCCCGCTTCGCGGTGGAGGGAACTCCGCCGCTCGGCCCCCTCCACCGCGAAGCGGGGGAGCAACCATGTTGTTGAGGTTACCCGGTGGCGTGCTCCCAGGGCTTGCCGTCGCGGACCATGGCATTGAGGATGACGATGATCTTGCGC